>NZ_JBALNX010000103.1:512-3718 GCF_036962035.1 Bacillus sp. JJ1773 | reverse complement strand
TGCTCGGCCGCACAACTGCCCCGTTAGTCCAATAAGAAAAAAGACCGCCGCAGCGATGATTTCTTTAACTCTTGCACCCGTTACTTCAATAAGGCTGGTTCCTCTATTGCAAGTTTTACTGCATTCTGTTCGGTATCAGTTATTGTTTTAGTAGCAGTAATTTCTTGCCAAATCTCTTCCCAAGTATCGCCTTCTTCATCGACACAATCAGGAAAATATTGAAACAACCTGATTTCATAAGTCCTTTCACTTTTAAAAATGACAGCCTTATATTTTTTGTTAGCAGATAAAATTTCTTTAAAACTTTCCTATATATGTACCATTCTTCTTAATAATTTTTTTCTAAAGAACGCCGTTAGTTGAATACTATATTCTTATTACCAATAGTGTTTTCTCGAATATCGAAATGTTATTGATGTCCATGTTATTAAGATTTATTATTTGGTCAAAATCATAATTTCTTTCTTCTTCCTCTTCTCCAACCCAACAAGTATATAACTCGCAATAATCTCCTTCTTCGAGATATTCATTTAAAATATCACATAACGCAAGGAAACTCTTCTTTGCTTCTTTGTTACTTTTTATAAGATAAGGGTCTTGGTTGTTAGCATTAAATGACATACCTACATATCCATCAGTAAAAACCTCATATATATTCTTAGTTGTAAAGTGTTTCTTTACTAAATTTCTCATTTGGTCATCCGAAAAATTTTTACCAATTAAAACTTTGTCATCACTACCATCTTTACTGTAAGGTAAAGTGAAATTACAACCAAGATAATTAACTATACTCATTATCTTCCATAACCCCTTTAAGTTTTTACCTTTATTTTAGTCAAATTACCTCTTCAATTAACCTGCCCGTTAGTGAAAAAAGCGTTCCTCCATGTTGAAGAAACGCCCCCGATAGTTAAAGTACATTTCTTCACAATCTTTCCTTGTTCATATCTTCTGCTGTGTCCAAATTTTATAGATAGTTTGACCGTCTATTTTTGTTTTTTCTGTACAGACATCGACTTGTAAATTGTTATAATCAGCCCATTGAGGGAAAAAAACTGCTAAATATTTAATTACTTTATCATCAGGTGTTGCATATCCTACATTAATTTGATTACCTAAATAAGCAACAAAATCTGGATATAAAGCATCTGCCCATTCTTTAGCTTCAATCTCCGAACCAAAAATACGATTATCCTCTTTATAGCCACCATTTATCCATTTTAAGTTATCCATTTATAGAAACGCCCCCGATAGTTTAAGAAGAAATCTTTAAAGTTGGAGATTTAAATCATTTAAAGTTCCAGTCAATATTTATCTGATTTTCTCCGCCAACTCTAAAATAATTCCCTCTGGACCACGAACATAACATAATTTATAACTTTCTTCATACTGCTGTATCTCACTAAAGATTTCCGTGCCCTTCTTTTTCAACTTTGCAACAATGGCTTCAATATCTTCAACAGCAAAGCAAATATGTCGGATACCCAGCGTATTTGCAAAAGGTTGCTGAATATCTTTTTCATCTGATGGCGTATAAAATTTGACTAGCTCTATCCATGCCTGACCATCTGGCATCCCCAATCCTACACATGCCGTTTTAACATCATTAAGCCCAACTATTCTGTCTAACTGTTCTCCATCCAATTCCCATTCCGCTTGCACTTCAAGTCCTAAATCAAGAAAAAACGCTTTAGCCTCTGAAAGATCATTTACGTTTATACTCACATGATCTATTCTATTGATCTTCATATCTCATACCTCCTATGTTCCTGTTATTTTTAATACCTGTATTCGTGTAAGGTTTGTTTGAAATTCTAATTCGCTTAAAACGGGAAAATATCCTTCTTCAACAATCCTGCTTCGTTACTTCAAGTACAAAGTTTCACAAACTCGACTAAACTTTCACCTAGATATCTATGTGTTATTCAACAATCTGGCCCAATAATGAAAATAAGCGCTGTTCCTTGTTACAGAAAAGCGCCCGATGTTGAAAAAGAAAGTGCGAAAATAAACAAAAGGACTCCCATTTAGGAAGTCCACTACATGCAATAACACTTCGTTTAAAAGATGAGTTTACTTAATTCTAATCTCTTGTTTTTGAGCCATGAGAGTCGTCATCAACGGTACCTTCTCCCGACTTGTTGTCCAGCGCTTCACCTGCTACAGTACCAAATGGATCAAGAGCAGAAGTTATAGTATCCCCGGGAACAACACCTACATCAGTTCTTCCTGCCTCGCCAATATCGTTATCATCGCGTTTCAGTCCGTTAATATCAGCCATCTATTTCACTCCCTCATTTTTTATAGGGAAGTGCTATTGTATTAGCAGCACTGCCCTGTAAATATTTTTTCCAATAGGGACAATTTTACGAGAAGGGATTAATGTGTAGCGTCTGTAAATTTTTCCAACCCCCTTTTAAAATCCCTTAACAATGTTGAATTCGTTGATATTTCCCTCAAGCTACCAGATATACTTAAGTAAATAAATGGATGAGTGTTCATTTGATCCTCTACTGAAAGATCTAAAATTTATACGATTAATTTAGTTGAAAAAATCCTTTCCTAATTATCACAAGGGGGTGTCCCAAAATCGCGCCCTATAATTGAATTACGGTCATTTTTGCTATTTATGTGATCCTGATCATTTTATTGTTATTTCATACGTCACACCATCAAGTTCCAATTCCACTTTGTTGTCCCAGTTTAAAAATTCTTCACAAGTTATTAAGTGTTTATTTTTATTCCATTATGAAATTTTATTCTATCCATCTTTATTGGACTATCAAGTGGTACTTTATTATTTAATGTTGAAATTATCATTTCAATATCATAATAATCAGCTACTATAAACTCTCCTGCAGGACTAACTGTTATGTGTCGAATATTGAGGTTGGTCTTCATATTCAATTATTATTAGCGTTAAGTCTAAATAATTAATAAGATGTTAGGACAAGAACGGCATCATATTTACTTGATACAGCAACACCTTTAGGAAAGCCACTAAAATTCCACACCATTCAGTTGAATTTTCGTTAGTGAATTTTATCCAACTCCAGCTTTGAGAGTTCCAAGGACTTGAAATATCATAGACCCTTTCTTTGTATTCTCCTGATAAAGGTTGATTTATTACCTTTACTTTGACTATCATATTTGTCTCCCAATAATGGTTCTTCTTCTACTATCGACCCTTTTCATGAAGAAAGACG
>NZ_JBALNX010000103.1:0-493 GCF_036962035.1 Bacillus sp. JJ1773 | reverse complement strand
TTCCTTATTTCAGAAAAGCTCCCTTTAATGGAATAATTAATTAGTTTCTATTTGCTGGTTTAGATGTTAAAGAAATCTTTTATTTATCTTTCAACTGTTTTAGTAATTCAATTATTTCTTTATTTTGCTCACTTGTTTTTCTCAGCTTCACTTCAAATAATTTTAACGTGAATTATAAGATTAATCATGGGAAGCCTATAATGGATTTGTAAACAAAGAAAAACCAGCTAACACATTGTCAACTGGTTCGTAATCATTACTTTAAATCAACTTTAGGATTAGTATTAAATTTTCCATTTTTATTTTCCTTTTCGTGACCGTGAACTTGATCCCCACCATCACCTTTTTCCTTAACAATCTTTCCGCCTAAACTAACGTTTTGATAGTCCTTTTCTGTCATAATATTCACCTCCAATTATTAAAATGTCCATTAGCAATGGGAATTATAGAATAAAAAAGACAACCTTTGACGGCTTGAACTGTAACCTATAAA
>NZ_JBALNX010000102.1:35498-35692 GCF_036962035.1 Bacillus sp. JJ1773 | reverse complement strand
ATTTTACTAAATGGACAATACCCTTTTATCGCATTTTCTTCATCTGTAATACCTGGTAATATCACATTTATTGATAATGATAAATTGTCTAAATGGTTTAGTCCAAATTATAGAATATTACATTCAAATGAATTAAACGAGCCATTAATGATTAGACAAGAAAAGGAAAAATGATTATCTAAAATGAAAATGAA
>NZ_JBALNX010000102.1:35104-35331 GCF_036962035.1 Bacillus sp. JJ1773 | reverse complement strand
CGAAAAAAGGCAATACCAAAGAGACCCTTATCCATCGTTAAAAAAATGGAAAGAACTACAATTCATTGATCTATGGAATGGGTTGACTGGATTAAGATCAGTATCAGTATTGGCGCTTCCTAATTATTTTCATACTCTGTGGTGCAGCACTAATTTTGTGCTGCATGGATGGCTAACGGGTGCTTTCCTTTAATAACGATATTCAACAATCGGGCGCGATTGTGGAA
>NZ_JBALNX010000102.1:34413-35059 GCF_036962035.1 Bacillus sp. JJ1773 | reverse complement strand
ATCGGGCGCGATTGTGGAATAAGGAATTAAATATTATAAGTTAGAAAAAAGGAATGTCTCCAAAATTTAGACATTCCTTTAGATTTCCAAGAGTACAACTTACTTTTAAAGAATACATCTTACTTTTAAAAAAACACTAGGTCACGACTGAATTGTTTGAGTCATGACTGAGTTGTTTAGGTCACGACTAAGTTGTCTGTGTCACAACTGAGTTGTCTGGAGACATCTGTATAAACAAAGTTATAAATCCTTTTTAAAAAGGTACTTGACCATTTGTTTGAATTCTTAATAATTTTCGTGAACAGAGAAATACTAAAGAAGGTTTATTTTTATAGTAGAAAGGAGATGTTTATTTGCAAAATTTAGGTTGGACTAATATTGGTGATATGGAAAAGAAAGCAAAGGGAATAGCAAAAGATGTCAGTGATGCTGCTGAGGGATTAGTTAATAACACAATTAATGAAGATTTACCAAAGATATTTAGAGGAGCCGAAAATTGTCTAAATGAGATAGATAGAATAAGACTAAGATTAACAAAAAGGGCTATTGAATATCACACTACAATTAATAGGATATTACTTGATACTCAATTATTTCCTGCTGATTTACTGGAAGCAGTTTACGAAAGTATTTCCGGTGATCTTAA
>NZ_JBALNX010000102.1:0-34370 GCF_036962035.1 Bacillus sp. JJ1773 | reverse complement strand
TTCCGGTGATCTTAAAAAATCTATTATTCCACGTATATTCAAAGTTGTAGACCCTTTCAATTCTGAATGTGGACAAAATCACAACAATTTAGTAGAAATAGATGAAAACATTTACCAATTTCCACCAGATAGAATACCTTACCTATTTATACATGGAATAGAATACAGTGATGATCCATGTGAGACATTTTCTTTTTATAGGGGATTTGAAGATGTTGTTGGTATGTTTGATAAAAATAGACAAGATGGACCTGATTATTCAAATGTAGACATTTACTTAGTTAACTATGATAGTAAAATTACGGATGAAGAAAAAACAATTATTCGAGCAGGCTTTAAAACTGTATTAGGTGAACCAGTTGTAGGAAATGCTCCAGACTTATTTGCTGTAGTTATTTGGAGGGAATTTGTTAGAAGGGCAGAAGAAACAGCGGTAACGAAGGTAATACCATTTCTACGAAAGTTAGCAGACGCTAAATTACTAATACAAGGAAGAGCAATTACTCACTCTTTAGGATCTTATCTTTTAGCATATGCGGGGAATGCCATAAATCCCTCGGAAAGTATATTTCAAAGTTGGTTCTGTATGGCTGCTGCTATGCCTTCTGACGCATTTACTAGCACTGGAAAATTTAAATATGCACCAAGTATAGCTGGGGGACCAGAAGATATAAATTATGGAACTAGTATATGGTATTCAGCCTTTGATAAAGTACTTACATTTATTTATCCTTTAGCAAATCGTCATCCTGCAATGGGACAAACAGGAGGACTAATTCCTATCAGAGCATTAACAGATTACGATGTAACACTTTGTGTTAGGGAAGCACACATGCTAAGAGATGGGTATTTTCAAAGGCTAGGCCCCACCCTACGGTATTTTTTTGGTACACAAGTGTGGCCAGGAAAGCCATGTGGAATTAAAGAGATAATACCATAGAGTGGTTATAATACGCATAGAACATATATTAACTTTCGTTGACCTTCAGTTAATTGCTCATAAATACAAGCGCATTGTTATTCAATTAAAGGGCGCTTTAATTGAATAAGGATCACAGAAATGATCAAACTTTTTTATTAATGAATGATTCAATTGAATATATTAAGAGCGTGTTTTGATCAATCTTTTTTTCAAAGCACGCTCTTTCTTTTTGTTCGTTTATCAAGGTTATTAGTACCAATTTGATCAAACTTTATTCCAAAGCTACATAAGAAACACTAATTTCACTTCTTAAAGAGGTAACACTTTTTAGGTGCAAGTGGTTAATGTACAAAATTTTAATATAGTTGGCTGTACCATTTGGGTATATATTTTTTGCATTGGAAAAATCTAAAGATAGATATGTATGAAAGGAGCAATCCGGATATGCCGAGAGTTTGGCAAGAGCATGATGTAGATACTATCTTTAGGCGAGCTCATAGATTCGTTGATGGAAACGAACTTAATACCATAGGAGCTTTTCCAGTCCTAAAGTATAAGCCAGATTTAACTTTTGACCTTATTTTTGTTAAAAACACAGCAGGAATAATAACCACGTTCCCAGGCATAGGTCAGCACGACGCTGCGATGCTCGACCTACATATTCGTTTAGGGGGAACAGATTTCATCCATGACGGTGAAAAGTTTGAAACTGCGTTCCCTATTCATGAGTTTAGTGGAACAAATGCTGCTGCTATATTGCTGCGTCCTGAAGCAGTAGAAGTACGAAAAGTTGGAAAAGGAGAAATTAATTTTCATCTTCCTCCTAATTTTCCGATTCCGGTTGCTATAAATCGTTGGGATGAAATGGTTCAGTCATTGATGGGAGTTGACACATATGCTGTGAAAAATGGATTCGCAGGAGGATTCATAGACTGTCACTTTCATCATGATTATCATAGACTTTTTCTACTTAAAGAAGATTTTTTTACTCGAAAAAGCATTCCTGAATGGAGGCTTAACCATCTTACTAGATTTGAGTACCATTTTTCAAAACCCGAACGTGAAGCACCTGTAAGAAAAGCCCATAATCGTATTTGCTCTATTATCGATTCAAATTCATGTAGTGTTTTAACAGAAAGAGATAAGCAAATGCTGAAACAAATATATAATGATAGGATATTTTATCACTATGAAGGGGTTGAAAACCCCAGAAGTAAAGCAGAAGCTGCAATTTATGGAAGTGGTATGTGGTTCAGACCGGACTTTCTTGATACTAATATTCATGATGCACTTACGCAAACTGTATTTCACGAAATGATGCATAATATTGGGTATTGTCATCCTAGGGACCCTGAAGACCCTTCGTATCCTGATTCAATTCCTGAAAAAGTAAAGCTTTGTGTTCCCTCTACTGACCTTATCGGTCTATTTCCTTTTGAATGTAATATACTTCGGTCTAGTGGAGAAGATTGTCCTTAGTAAGTTGTTTAATATAAGATAAATTTACTTCAAAAAACAAAGGTATATAGAAAATAATAAATTTAGATGTTAAGCCCATAGAAAAAAGGCATTGTTAAGGTTTTTTCTATGGCCTTTTTTTGTATGTTTGAAGGAGTGATTTATTATTGTCCAGTTTAATGAATTGAATTTTTTCAAAGATATTAATAAGAACAATCAATTAGTGCGGGACGCTTTCAAGACAACCTTTGTTCTTCAACAATCGGGCGCTTTTCCTGAGTAAAGAAAGTGTCCCTTTTCTTGTTTTTCTGGGGTTTCTATGAATCAGTAATTTGTTATTGTCTGCGATTGTTGAATAACCAGCGTATGAAAAAGACTCTTCTTGAACATAATAGAATCTAGATTAATTGATTCAAACAGTAGGAGAGTGTAAGAATAGTGTTATTAACAGAAGTATGGAAAAAGTATCAACAAGATAAAAAAATCGAGGGATATTCACCCCTTACATTAAAAACATATTGTTTTCAATATAATCTCTTATTACGATTTTTCGGTGATATTGATATGAGTGAATTGACAACGGATAAACTAAAAAAGTACCTAATACAGGAAGGGGATCACTTAAAGCCATCTAGTTTAGGACACAGGGTTCGTTGCATTAAATCAATATTCAAATGGACACATGATGAGGGCTTTATTCCTAAAAATCCTGCTGCTAAATTAAAAGAGCCGAAATTAGGCAAAAGAATTCCAAAATTCCTTTCTGAATTAGAAATTGAACATATTAGAGAAGCTTGCCATACAACGATGGAGAATGCGCTATTTGAATTTAAGTATTCGACCGGATGTCGTATTGGGGAAGTTGTAAAATTAAATCGAGACGATATTAATTTTCAGATGAATTCGGTCATTGTACATGGAAAAGGTGATAAAGAAAGGGAAGTATACTTTAATACTCGTTGCTCCATTTGGTTAAAAAGATATTTTGATGAACGAGATGATGAAGAACCTTGTTTATTCATTACGGAAAGAAGGCCGAAAAGGCGTATGAGTATCGATAACTTAAGATATATAATCAAAAGAATATCGAATCGTGCTGGAATAAAAAAGAGTATTCATCCACATCAATTACGCCATAGCTATGCAACACATATGATTAATAACGGTGCGCCACTTGAAGTAATTCAGAGCTTGCTTGGTCATGAGAAGAGTGAGACAACTAAAATATATGCTCAGTTAAGTGGAAAATTGAGACACGATTTTTATAGTAAATATTTTTGAAAGCTATTTAAATTAAACTTTAGCCGAAATCGAGGCCCGAATATAAAAATACGTGTCTTTTTATTATCGGGCCATATAATTGAATAAATATATGGCTAATTTAACTATGTGGTAAGGATTGTACTTAAAGTTTTAGGGCAGGTTTGTTTTAATATCAATATAGACTTGATAAGTGTTAGAGAGGGCATTTCTTCATAATGGAGGAGTGCTTTTTAAGATACGTGTAAAGAAAAGAGCGCTTTCAAAGCCTATATTTTTATTTTGAATATAATATTCCTTGACAAGAATATTCCTGATACTGCATATTATAATCATGAAAGAAGTCACATAATAGGCTATAAATCTGGAGCCGGGGGAGGGAATTTAACCAGATAATTGTATTTAGTAAGGAAGAAAACAAAAGTTGGGAGATGATTCAACATGAACCCACAGACCTTCAGTGCCCTGGCTGAGCCCAACCGTCTTGATATCATTGACCTACTGCTAGAAGGACCTCTTCCAGTGGGTGAGATAGCAAAGAAGTTAGAATTGAACCAACCGCAAACCTCCAAGCATCTTCGGGTACTTTGCGAAGCTGGTCTAGTCGATGTTCAAGCGATAGCTAACCGCCGTATTTACAGGTTAAGACCTGAACCGCTTCAAGAACTGGATAAGTGGCTCGAGTCCTATCGTCAATTGTGGGAAGCAAGGATGGATCGGTTGGACGATTATCTAAATGTCTTACAGGGCAAAAAACCATTAAATTAATTGGAGCTGTATATAAAAATGTATAGGAGAGTGAAGATTTATGATTCGAAATTTAGGTCAAATTATGTTGTATGTCAACAACCAAGATCAAGCTCGTGATTTTTGGACGGGAAAAGTAGGTTTTCAGGTAATTACAGAAGAAGATAACGGTCAAGGAATGAGATGGATTGAAGTTGCCCCTAATGACGGGGAAACAAGTATCGTTCTCCACAATAAAGATTTCATAGCTAAGATGGAACCAGAATTAAACCTGGGTACTCCTTCTTTAATGTTCTTTACAGATAACGTTGATCAATTGTATGGTGACTTACAAAATAAAAATGTCAAAGTTGGAGATATCGTTGATATGCCTTCAGGAAAAGTATTCAATTTTGCCGATGATGAAGATAATTATTTCGCCGTAATGGAAAGAAAGTAATTAATAAAGGGATCAGACAGCTGTATTTTGTTTTGGTTCAAAAAAGTTCCAATGAGGTGAATGGGGATGTCAAATAATGTAATGGTTACAAGGGTAGAGGGCGATCGGATTATAGTTCTGGAACGTATATTTGATGCACCTAGAGACCTTGTGTTTAAAATGTTTAAAGAGCCTGAACATCTTAAGTTTTGGTGGGGACCAGAAGGCTGGGAGCTTCCTGTATGCAAGGTCGACTTCAGACCAGGTGGCGTTTGGCACTATTGCATGAAGTGTGTTGACCGGAATCAAGGTGATTTTTATGGCATGGAATCTTGGGGTAAAGGAATATACAAGGCTATTATCGAACCGGAGGTAATTATCTAAACAGATTATTTCTCGGATGAAGAGGGCAATATCGATGAGAAATTGCCTTCAACTGAAGTCACGTTGGAATTCATCGAAATGGACCGTAAGACGAAACTAATTAATAGAGGAGAATATATTTCTGCAGAGGCTCTCAAGACCGTTATGGACATGGGTATGGAACAGGGTATAACCGAGACTTGGAACCGTCTAGAAGAATATCTCCGCCAAATAAAATAAGAATTATACTATGCAGAATAATAGTCGATTTTCTGGATCTACTTTTTGAAAAGAAGGAGAAGACTATATGAAAAAAAAGCAAAATCATTTGCAACTACCAAATGTCGTGTCACGAGACGAATGGCTTGTGGCTCGTAAGGAACTACTGGCCAAAGAGAAGGAATTCACTAGGGAACGAGATGCGCTGAATGCCGAGCGCCGTCGACTCCCAATGGTGGAGATTAATAAGAACTACGTCTTAGATGGTCCGCTAGGTAAGACCAGTTTGATTGATCTGTTTGAAGGTCGTCCTCAACTTATCGTGCATCACTTTATGTTCGATCCTGATTGGGAAGCAGGGTGTCCGGCTTGCTCGCTCGCTGCGGACAACATCGGCCATCTCGCCCACCTGCATGCACGAAACACGTCACTGGCTCTGATATCCCGTGCTCCACTTCCCAAGCTCCAACGCTACAAGGAACGCATGGGTTGGAATATACCTTGGTACTCCTCTTTCGATAGCGACTTTAACTATGACTTTCATGCTACGCTGGACGAATCAATCACTCCGATTGAATACAACTACTTGACCAAGGAGGAGCTTGTTCAGAAGGGCGTACCCCTTGATTCCGGAGGGTCAATGGAAGTCCCTGGAGTGAGTGCCTTTCTTCGCGATGGTGAAAGAATTTTTCACACGTATACGACTTACGCCCGTGGAACTGACCTATTAATTGGCATGTTCAACTACCTCGATTTAACAGCTCTTGGTAGGCAGGAGGACTGGGAACAGCCACCTGGACGCAGTGACGGCAACGGCAAGACATGGCTTCGTCGTCATGACGAATATGAACACTCTTTTAAATCGGATTCTTGTTGCCATTCAAAAAAGAGCGATTTGTAATCATGTAGTTCATCTATATATAAATATTAGCTAACAGATGTTTAAGAAAACCAGCTAATAGAAGCTGATCGTTATTCAATTAAAGGACGCTTTTCTGAAATGAGGAAAGCGTCTTTCTTCATGAAAAGGGCCAGATTGTCGAAAAAGCTTTTTGCGTAGAAGAGCCATTATGTGCAACAAATTTTATACTATATAATTGTTTATATGGTTTGATGTTGATTACTTTACTCGTTCTAAGCGGAGAGAGTCGTTTTGACCCAATTGAATATGTTCGCCATGCTGCTCCATACGATGCTAATTTCATTATTCTTTGGTATCAAATGTTACATGATTCTGACGATGGTACAATCGGAAAGAGAAACATATTCTCCTGCATCGGGGACTTGGCACCCGGTTTCGTCGAATAACAAATAAAAGCTGAATTTAAAGTATTACCTGTAATTTATAGAACCTATCTGATGATAGGTTTTTTTATTAAATCCTCAAAGCCATGTCACAAATCCCCCTCCTATATCGTCCCTATGTGTGAAAGATAAAACAGGTTGAAAATGAAAAGGAGGCATATTTTATGGCAAATATTAATTCATCTTCCAAGGTCGGCTTTGGTAGAAAGGTAGCATTCACGCTTGCTCAATCGAAATTGATGGGTAAATTGATGGAGAAATACCCCAAATTAATTGATCGAATCAGTATGAAAAGTATGAAATTGGGCAGAGAAAGGAGTGGAGATGTTCCCTGGACTCCATTAAAAAGGCCGATTGAGGAAAGTCGGGTGGCTCTCATTACCACGGGAGGCATCATCCTGAAAAGCCAACCCCCATTTGACTTGAGCGATTCCAAGGGGGATTGCTCCTATCGTGTGATTCCCTCAGATACACCCTCAAGTGAAACGGTGATCAGTCATTTATTTTATGATCATAGCGATGTAAAGGTTGATTTGGAAATCATGTTCCCTTTAGCCACTCTTAACCGCTTGCAACGGGAAGGTAAAGTAGGAAGTATCGCTCCGCGTCACTTCAGTTTTCAGGGAGGAATTCATGATCCCTCTCCGTTGGTTGAAAAAACAGGACCGGAAGTTGCGCGCAGTCTTGTGAATGACAAGGTGGATTTGGCCATTCTGACTCCTGCCTGAAGCCACTGTCATCGGTCCGTGGGACTGATCGCACGAGAATTGGAAAAGCAGGGAATAGCGACAATCACAGTAACCCTGTTACCGGAAACGACAAATGCTTTGGGAGTACCCCGATCGATTTATTTCCCCAACAAACTGGGGAGTCCGATCGGTCGTGCCAACAGAAAGGAGGAACAGTACTCCGCTTTGTTACAATGTTTGGATGCATTGGGCAAAGCAAAAAAAGGGGAGATGATCACCGGGACGAGATGAAACGATCTCGTCCCAACGGATAGAATAGCCCTATTGGACCGAAATTTGTGCTAAAATATGGAAAAGAGTGTAATGCAGGGTGCTCATAAAAAAAGGGTGTGCTTTGAATGCCGGACGGCTCTGAATCTAAACATCTTCCACCTGATGATGATATGACCAATTTGGCTGATATGACCGAGGTTTACTCTTCTTATAAATCGACTCTTTTTTCGCTTGCTTATCGTATGTTGGGAAGTGTGACCGATGCAGAAGACATCGTGCAAGAAGCTTTTTTGAATTTGAATCAAGTTTCTTTGCATTCGATTCATCATGTAAAAAGTTATTTATGGAAGGTCACAACAAACCTTAGCATTGACTTCCTGCGTTCTGCCCGAAAGAGGAGAGAAGTGTATGTCGGCTCCTGGTTACCGGAACCGATCATTAACGGAAAGGGGGCGGATCCGGCAGACCGGGTGATTGCCAATGAGGAGTTATCCATCGCTTTTTTACATCTACTTGAAAACTTAAATCCGGTGGAAAGAGCGGTGTTCCTTCTGCGGGAAGTTTACTCTTATTCTTACGATGAGATTGCGCAATTAATCGGTAAATCTCCTGATAACAGCCGAAAAATCCAAAGCAGAGCGAAACAAAAAGTCGGCGATTTATCCCCCAAAGAGGAGGGAGATAGGAGTAAAAAAGAAGAAACTGTGCGTGAACTTATGAAGGCAGTTCAAAGCAACAACACCGAAAAACTTTTGTCCATTTTAACAGATGACTTCACTATTTATTCCGACGGAGGAGGTAAAGCGAAAGCAAACTTGCGTCCTATCTTTGGAATTGAACGAGCCGTCGCCTCTTTAAAGGGTGTCTACAGTAGAATCCCATCCAATTTGATTGTCATGGAAGCGGATGTGAACGGACAACCGGGAATGATTATGAAGGCGGACGATCAAATTTTTTATGTATTGGCATTTCAATTCGATGACGATAAACTTTCTGCTTTATACAACATAGTTAATCCAGATAAACTGAAGCATTTGAAAAAGCTGAAATAACAGTGGGAGTGAACCTTTATAGGGTTTGACCGTTATCTGCGGTAATCATTTGACCTTAGTAAAATTACTGCTAAGACATTTTTACATCACTTTCGCATTTTTTATCTTCAACAATCGGGCGCGATTCATTAATATGAATGAGCGTCCTTTTTATATCTGAGACAGATACTTGACGAAGGTATTTAGGTCAATGATAAAGAATTATGTTTCTTGGGAGAGAATGTAAAATGATTAAGGCTGTCTTATTTGATTTAGATGGATCTTTATTAGAGTACGGAAGTATCTGTTCTTCCTGGTGAAGTGTTTGAGTGTCCTGGACATTTCAGTGTTGGATTGGGGCTTGACCCTGACAAGTTCCGCGGTGCAATGGATTGACGTCTAAATTTAATGCATCCAAGGCATGGGAATAGGAATAAGCAGAGTTTCCGCTGACTCATGATCTCGGCGAGGCGAGTGAACGAATGATGAGAGGGATGAGAAAATGAGCGATACAAGGACCAAATTAATGATGGATTTGCAAAGAATTGAGAAGGATGAGTATCAGTTACGCGAAGGTGAGCAACCTCAAGATTTCTTACCTTTGTTACTTCAATATATTGGCGATCCTCAGCCAGAATTACGGGATAACCTGATTTATCCGATGTTTTATATGTGGATTAAGGAAGAGAATAGGTTCAGTGGAGAGGAGTTGCGTAGCCTCATAACTGTTCTGACTGATGACAACCATTTGTTCTATAATATTGGCAGCGAAGATGATCAGTCAGTTTTTACAAGGACGTTCTCTGCCTTGCCTATCGCTTTGATTGTGCAACGCCACAGACAGAATCCATTTTTCAATCTAGCGGAAATTGAGCAATTAATGCATGCTATGCTCCGTTATTATAAAGAGGAGAAGGATCTGCGAGGTTACCTTTCAGTAGGAGGCTGGGCTCACAGCGCGGCTCACGGTGCGGATGTTTTTGTCGAGCTGGTGCAGTGCGAGGAGAGCAGCGTCGCAATGCTGCGTGAGGTTCTTGTCGCTATTTCTGGCATACTTCATAATGGTAAACACATTTTTAGCGATGAGGATGATGAGCGTTTGGTCAACATCGTGGATACGATGATTGACAAAGAGTTACTTCCACATCAAGAAATCGCAGATTGGATTAGCGGCTTAGCGCAATGCTGCAATTTGCCGAGAAGTCGCAGTCAGGTGATTGCTCGCGTGAACAGCAAGAATTTTTTACGCAGCCTCTATTTCAGAAGGGGACAAGATAGCCGAGGGAATGAGCTTAACAATGTCATGCTTGGTACTGAGGCAAAATTGAACAGGTTTTCTATCAGTTAATAGATTTGAAGGACTGTCCCAAAAGCCATGGAAAATTGGCTGAAGGATTGCCCCTTTGTATGTCAAGAAAAACAAAAAGAAACCATCCTTTGGTAAAATGGAAGTACCACCCACCACGAACAAAAGTAGAGGCAAGTATTCCAGATTTACAAAAATTCCGGTGAGGGTTTGAACATCATTGATTACCAGACAGTAAAGATTGAACTAATTAAAAACAGCAAATTAAATTGCGGTAAAACTGACTTTGCTAAGCTTGAATTGTATATAATTAAATGGGGAAGGCGAACGAGTCTTACATAAATAGAAGATATTTCTTTAAGTTTCGGTATTATATAATAGCGGTTTCCAACATTCTTAACATGGCAATTTCTAGTGGTTTCACACTTTCTTTTTTCGATCTTACCATGTCCCAAAGCAAGACTAGTAATATCAATAAAATTGGTTCACGACTTTTTTATCACCCGACACCGTTTTAGTTTTATAAAATAGATTGATTTAAAATCCTGTGTTGTATACAGGATTTTTTCTTGTTTAACAATCGGGCCAGATAATTGAATAAGGCTTTCAAATGAAACTGGATATTTATGTTAATGTTGGCATGAGATTGTGAAGAAATATACTTAAACTAAATTGCAGTTTAGTTTAAAGAAGGATTTAAATTTTAATCATATGAATGTCAGCTTCCAAAAATAATGTTACATCCATAATTCGCACTGGAAAATTAGAAGACGAAGGCGAGACTGGATACAAAGGTTACTAGAAAATGAAATGAAATAAATGGTGACGTTGTTGGGTGGATTGCTTTTCTTTCTCAATGATGATAAGTAAAAGTTACAGAGGTATGGGAATCGGAAAAATGCTTTTGAAAGGATTATTAGACTGGGCAGTATAGAACCCATTAATTGAAAAGGTAAGTTTAGGAGTATTTTCAGCGAAGAGCAATATCCTTCTATAAAAATATGGGGTTTGTGGAAGAAGGGCGTAAAATTAAAAGAATACGGAGGAAGTCAATCAATCATAATACAAGTTAGCCTCTTACAGCTTCCACGGTGCCCCCGACTGTCGCTTCTTAGCCTGCTAATTCTGGGTGTGCAATTTCATTCTCTATTTTTAAAACAATAGTTAGCCTTATCAAATTTAACTGGATTTAAATCTCTGGAAGCGATTTTTTTAATTGAAAAATAAATGGTATATTCAATATTACTATTCCTACGAGATTTAAGACTATGAGTACCATTGGGTGGTAAAATAGTTCCCCATTTTTCATTTAATCCAAATGTTTGTTCTACTTCGGGGAATAAATCATCTTCATCGTCGTCATGACCTCCTATTTGAACTCTAATTGTATCTGTAGGTGCTTCTTCAATTTCTGCAAACAAGTTAACGTTCAAATATTGTTCATTTAGATCGCTATCATTTAGATCCCCTGTCCAAGAGCCAGAAACTACAGCATTATTATTAATGAAAGCATTAAAATAGAGAGTGGCCTCAAGTGTACTATCCAACACACCATCATTAGAGTAATGAACGTGAATTTTATGAAATGTAATCAGATAAGTAAAGAGTGTTGTTTTAAAACCTACAATGAATTTTTTCTCTTGAACAAGAGGGTCAGAGCTTGCTACTTCGCATTGGGTACTTGAAATGTATTCACGGTTTTCTGTAATTGGTTCTTGAACATTAGGTGCTGTATGATGCATAAGATTTTTTTCGGATTTGTTATGAGTTTTATCCTGTGGATCTCTATTCGGTCCAGGGTCATTTCCGTTTTGAAATTTGGAGAATAAAATATGCCCTACTTCATGTGCTAATACCTCTGGACTAGCTGTATCAGTCAAAACGATGACATATCTATTTTTAGATAAATCAAATCGTGCAAATCCATCCTCTCCACTTTGGAACGTTCGTCCACCTATGTAATAAACAATTATAAACGGAATAGAAGAACATGGAATGGGTTCGAAATTATTGACTAATTTTTCTGCAGTCTTATTTGAATTTATTTCAGCGGCTGAGATGATACTTTCTGCGGTTAACGCTTTTAGTTCTTCCACGGAGAGGCCTTGGTCAGAAAGTTGAGAATTTGCGTCATCCAGTTTGCTTATTCCCTCTACATTAAGAATAAAATTGCAATTATTACACCAAATTAAAGATGCTTTTTTTACGGTCTCACAAATTTTGGCTTCTTCTGCCCTGGAAGATGGAGTTACATAAATACACAAATTAACTGATTTTAATTCTTCTATAATTGGTTTCGCATTTGACGGTATTGATGGATTAAAGTGTTTACCACAAACATTTCTCATTTTTAACCTCCATTAAATACTTTTGTATTAATAATTAACACTAGTATGCATTCTTTTTTTATTTTTAAACTTGGATATTCATGGTTGTATTTTAATAACTAAATGTCAAATTTACATTTTCAACCTTATCCAACATATCTTTTAGAGTTATGCACGAAGTAGAAATGTGTAGAAAAATTACTTCAAGACATGTAAAAAGAGATATAGATCTGCTGAAAATTTATCAAGAAGAGGCATAACATTAAAGGAACGGGTGCCAATAAGTGCGAGTCAGCTTCAACAGCCTTTGATATTCAGCAATCGGGTGCTTTTGTGTAATATCATATGTTGCTATTTATCTAAAATTATTGTTGCACGATCTTCAATTAAAGGGCGCTATCCTTGAAAAAGGATAAGCGCTCATTTTTCATTTAAGGGCCATTTAATGAAGCAACACCTTTAAAGATAATTGGATATTTATATTCATGTATAAAAGAAATTTTGAGGATTTCTTATTAACTATAGTTGCAGGTTAAGTCGATGAAACCATTTTTCATATAATTACGTAGTAAAGATAAATTCATAATCAAGGGGGGTTATTCTTGGGTACATTCTTAGAGCTGTTAGGTGCAATTGGCCAGATTGCCTTTTCCTTTATGAAGGAAGTAACCGAAGAAGAGATTGAAAAAAATATAACTTATTTAAAAAGATATGAGTGGTTTGATTATTATCTTAACAATGATACATATAAAGAACTGATCGATAAAAACAGAGAAGTTCGTTATGCTATTGGAAAGTGCAATATAGCGAAAATGAAAAAGAACAAATATAATCTTTTCGTTGAGAAAAGAATCAAAAAGGTTTTATTAAAGGAATCACATACACTGAGTAATTAAATAAATATTCTTACATTTAATCTTCCGCAATCGGGCGCTTTTCTGAAATAAGGAAAGCGTCTTTCTTCATGAAAAGGGCCAGATTGTGGAATAACAATTTGTGAAGAATAGCTAGTAAATTTAAATTCAAAAGGGGAATAATCATTTAATATTATGAAAAGTACGTGTTGCTTATATAAATAAAAAGGGAGCAGAATAAAGTTTCTCCTCCCCTTAACCAGTTATAAATTAACTATCAATCTTCTGCTTTATAATGATGTAAAGGAGGTGGAACTAGCCATCCTTTTTCTTTATTTAGACGTAGAACTTTAGCTCCAAGTGTTGCCTTTTGAATATGAAACTGCCCAAACATCATTCCAATATCTTCTCGAATTGATTGCCCCATTATTGTACTGCACGCTACTAATCCTGCAGCAATGCTCATTGAAAGAGCAGCTGCTATTTCAGGATCTGCAAACCGTGCTCCAACTGGAATATCCTCTAAACAAGCATTAGGTCTTTCCGGAGGTGTTGGCGGTAATCCAACTCCATTTGCTTTTAATAAAGTTTCAATCTGTTTTATTTCTTGTTGTCCTCCTTGAATGGCTTCCTCAAGCAATTTCTTTAAATCTTCATCACCTGCATGGTTTAGGTGAGTTTGATAACCAGCAATTGCCCCTTTAGCCGTTAAAAGAAAGGACCAGGTGCTAAATACCTCCCCATAATGCATAGGTTCGTCTGTTGGATTTCCACTTAAAATTCCCATTGTAATCCTCCTAATCAAATTCATATTTAGTGCCTCCTTTCGCCAAAGCACATATTTTTATAATTCTCCTCTTACAGGTAATTAATCCACTATTTTGTGGCTTCGATATAAAGCTCGATCATTAATATATCAGGAATCCTGTTTATTAAAATATAGAATTTTCCTTATTCCGTAATTGGGCCAAATTGTGGAATAAAAGAAAGGATATTTCGTGATTAAATTGAAGTAATTAATGAAAGAGATGGTCCAACTTTGAATGGAGGAATTAAATGGATATAAAAGTTCCGATTACTGTCCAAAAAATTCTAAATGAGTATATGTCTTTATTTAATGCGCGAATTCCCGATACTCTTGAAGGAATATATTTGCATGGTTCAATTGCCCTTAACTCTTATAAAAATGGCTCTAGCGATATTGATTTCATTGCAATTGTAAACCGTCATTTTACTGAAGAAGAGGTAAAAATATTATCGAAAATCCATCGAGAATTAATAAATAAATATAAAAATACAATAATGGACGGATGCTATCTTCTTTGGGAAGACATAGGTAAGAAAAAGACAGAAACAAAAAAGTGTTTATACGTTTACGAAGGTAAGGTAGGTAGGAGTAACCATGTTATTAATCCAATTACTTGGTGGATTCTGAGAGAAAAAGGAATTAGTATTATTGGTCCTGAGATAACTTCATTCCACTTTGAGGTTGATAAAAGTGATTTGGTGGATTATGTACTTAAAAATATGAACACCTATTGGTTGAATCGGTTAAAGACGATTGAAAGATTCAATAGAATAGTTCATTTATTGCCGAACAAACTTGTAGATTGGGAAGTCCAATGGTCCATTACTGGAGTTTTACGCCAATTCTATACACTTAGAGAACATAAAATTATTTCAAAAGTAGATGCATGTAATTATGCAATTAAATATATGCCAGAAAGTTTGCATAACATTGTTAAAGAATCGATAAGTATTCGTGAAGGATTAAATATACGTTACTGTGATTCTAAGAAACAAAGGATTAATGACACCATACAATGTATGAAATACATAATTGATTACTCAAGTTAAATAAGGACAAGCGAATAACTATACAAATGATTATTCAGGGATAAAAGGTGTGTGGCTAATGAACAAAGATAAGATCATTAGAACTTTTGATAAACAAGCAAAAATATATGAAAAGAGAAGAAGAATACGGTCGGAAAGAAAATGGTGAGAAAGATTGCTCTCATCTACAAGAGGGAAAGTGCTGGAGGTAGCAGTTGGTGCGGGGGCAAACTTTCATTATTATCCTCAAGGATTGGAAGTGACAGGAGTTGACTTCAGTGAGGAGATGTTAAAGAAAGCAAAAGAAGCTGCGATTGAAGAAGGTATAGAAGCCCAATTTATACTTTCTGATGTTGAATCCTTATCGTTTGAGAATAATTCATTTGATACGGTTATCTCTACACTATCGCTGTGTGGATATGAAAATCCTACGAAAGTATTAAATTCATTTAATAAGTGGTGTAAACCTGACGGAAAAATTCTTTTATTAGAACATGGAAAAAGCTCAAATACTATGATTGGATACATTCAAACGATGTTAAATCCACTTAATAGAAAGATCGTAGGTTGCGATTTAAACCGTGATATTCTTCACATCATAGAGCACTCTAACATTCACATTGAGAGGATGGAACATTATCTGACTGGTACGGTTCATTTAGTATGGGCCAAACCGAATAAGCATATTTTAATAAAATGATGCTGAAACATTGTTATCTTTTGAAAAGAAAAGAAGTTGGATGAGGCATTACACTAAAATGTTCTTAGCTTCTCAATTAGAATAGTATTCTGTTATTGGAAGCAATAGTTGAAAATCAATACCCTCGACATAACTTATAACGATATTCCACAAAACCAGCTAATAGTTTGTCAACATTTTTCAATAAAAAACTATTTATATTCATGCTATACTAAAATTGTGCATGACAAACAACCTTCCGAATCCACTGTTTGGAAGGTTTTTCATTTGATAGTTAGATGTAGTAGTTAAGCTATATCTTGGAAGGTTGTTTTCCTTTTTAATAAGGCATAAATCCAGTGTAAGAGCTTGTTTGCACAAGCAATGACAGCGACTCTAAAAGATTTACCTTCATCGCGTTTTTTATCATAGAACTCTCGTAGCTTCTTGTTTCTTGCGATTATTTCATCCGTTGTCTTTTGCTTTCTGGCATCGCGGATTCCACACTTTACAGCCATATATAACGCTCGTCTTAATCGACTAGATCCTCGTTTAGTAATTTTGTTTTGAGTGGCTGTAAATCGACCAGAAGAGTATACACTAGGGTCTATTCCGGCAAAGGCAACTAGCTTTTTTGGGTGATTAAACCTTTCTATCTCCCCAATTTCTGAGATGATTGTTGCTGCAATTTTCTCTCCGATTCCAGGGATAGATTGGATAATCTTATATTCTTCAATTTCTTTTGCGAGAGCATCTATTTCGGCTGCTAACTTCGATAGATGCTCTTCGTATTGAAGAACGATGTTAATTAATATCTTTAGATTAAAGATGTGACTGTCATACATATGCTGTTGAAATGGGTTTCTTCTAGCCGCCCCAATAAGTTTCTCAGCTTTTTCTTTGGCCCATTGATCGGATCGACTCTTACATAATGACGCAATAATGTCGATTAAATCCGTCTTGGATTCTTTTAAAACAGACTCTGAAGTAGGAAATAATTCAAGCATTTTTAAAGAAACTTTTGAATATAGATTTCCAAATACACCTCGATATTCTGGGAATACTTGATCCAGTAAAGAATGCAATTGTAGTTTAGTTTGAGAAGATACACTCACAATCGCTTCCTGTTGTCTCGTGAGATTTCTCAAATTTAAAAGCTGGATTCCTCTTTTTCTATGAGGTGCTAACTCTTCTTTATAGAACAGTTCACACAGTTGGTACGCATCTACGGGATCTGTCTTTACTTTTCTTAAATTGGCACTTCTTGAACGGTGAGAAACCAGAGGGTTCACCATAATATACACATAATCATGGTCATCCAAGAACTGCACGACAGGGGAATGATAAGGGCCAGTTGATTCTAAGATAACCGAAGGTTTTATACCATCTGCTGCTCTCGTAACCTCTTCCAAGTAATCTAATAAGCTATCTAAACCATCCAGAGTATGCTTAACACTATAGCTTTTTCGGTACGGTTTTCCTTTATCTAAAAAGGCTTGTACCTGACTTTCTCCTTTTGACACATCCAGACCGATCACTGGATTCATCTATCAATCTCCTCCTAGAAAAAAATTAGTCGGTAACCCCTAAGCTCCTTGTAATGTCATAGGTTCGCTTGTTAAACGGGATCCACGTCCCAACCAGCCAGAAACATGTTTATACAAGTAGGGGGCGAACAGTTTTGCTGACGGGATCAAGTCCCACGGGCGCTACGTTCTACCCCGACTACCGTTATCATAAGACCTCATGAAAAAAGGTCAACCAGTAAAAACTGGCTGCCTTTATATTACGATCGGGCGCTTTTCTGAAACAAGGAAAGCGTCTTTCTTCATGAAAAGGGCCAGATTGTGGAATAACACTAGGCAAATAATTAGATATTTAATTTGAGAAATAGAGTTAGTGAATGAATGTACTTAAAGTTATGGTGCAGGTTCTACAAAGATAGAAAACTGGCACATTTGGTATCTTTACTTACATTAAATACGGTGGAAAATCATACTGTAGATAATGGCAGTTTAAGTTGAAAGAAAATCGACAAAGGATAATTACAATTAAGCAAGAATTTGTAACTTAATAATATTTATTCAGGGAGGAACAAAATGGAAGCGTTGATTGAAAAGTATAGCCGAGGATATACGATGTTAAGGGAATCCATTAAAGAATTGTCTGAGGAAGAGATTAGGTTCAAACCAGGAAAGGATAAATGGAGTATACATCAGATTATTATACATATAACGGATTCGGAATTGGTGTCTACACATAGACTGAAAAAGGTTTTGTCCGAGTCTGAACCTCTTTTAACATCGCCAGACCAGAACGCTTGGGCGAATTCATTGGATTATGAGCAATTAGACCGTGAACAATACTTACTCCTTTTTAAGATACTTCGCTCCAGTATGCTATCTATTATCAGCAATTTGACAACTGAACAATTTGATAGAGTTGGAGTTTATGCAGATGCTGGACGATTCACATTCAAAGAATTATTGGAATTCCGTGTTCAACATATACAAGGCCACCTTGACCAAATTGAAAGAGTAAAAAAGGCTTTTAGGGAGAAGCACGCATAAAGATTAATATTAACCTAATTAAACTTTATACGTGCTTTAGTGAAATAAGAGAATATTTGATTTTATGATTGAGATTATCTTTTAGTTATTCCATTATAGGGCGCGTTTATTTAGGAACGCGTTATTTTTTTAAAAATGGCCAGATTGTTGCGGAAGAGGTCATAAAGGGAATTTTTTTGGGGTTATAGTACCACCAAACGGTCGGGGGCAGGTATTAGAAAAATCACTGAAAAAATTTTTGCTAACCATTATCTTTACGAATTCATGGCTATAGTAGGCCTAATAAACTGTAGACTGTAGTTAGGATGGAGCTTAAAACTCTGGGTATAATAACTATTCATACAACAATGAATAGGAGTGGTAAGATGAGCGTCAATGATAAGAAGAAACAAAAAACAGTATTTAGAGATAATCAAGATTTAGTCCCAGAAGGTAACCTACCAGGTAATAGGGAGGATCGAAGTGATAAAGTGGGTACGTTAAATTCTGAAGAAATTCGATTTAAAAATGCTGACGATATATATGATGAATATTAATAACAGGGGCAAAAGCTTAGCCTTAATCTTCAGCAATCGGGCGCTTTAACGAAACAAGGTAAGCCCCTTTTTTATGGAATAATGAATGAGTAAACACCAAATAGATAACTGTAGCTTTAAAATAAAGTTTAATCAAAAAATCATTAACAAACCCATATTCTATAGCACAAAAGAGGAATCTATTTTGAAAAAAGATTGGGCTGTTGATCAAACTAAAAAGCCTCATTTATAGACACAGAATATAGTGGATAAAAAAGAAGATGAACACTACATTTTGTAGAGATCCATCTTCTTTTTCGTTTGAAGGGGCATTTGTCAACAGCCCCTTGAGCTGTTCATTATGTGTGTAACATCTTAAATCTTAAGATCAATCTTTGCATTTTTCTTTAGCTCTTCAACCTGCTGAGCGAGTTTTTCTTGCTGTTTTTGCTGTTGAAGAGATTGTTCGATTTGTGGTTTTACTTCTTCAAGCCTTGGAACTTCTTGTCCAGTACTCTTTCCTTGTTCCGCATATTGATCAAACGTTTTTTGAATTTCTTCATCGGTTATTTCACCAGCTGGCACTTCTTTCTCAATGTACTGTTTAAGTTTAATACCGTCAGCTATTTGAGTTTCAAGTGTTTTCATATCCATGCCGGATTTTTTAAGAGCTGCTTCGAATTCTTTTTCTGTTTTAAACTGTTTTTTTATTTCGTCCAGCTGCTTATTAATATCTGCCTCTGAAACTTTATAGCTTTTTTTATCTACCTCTTGAAGAAGAAGAGTTTGTCCGACTAAGATGTCAATTGTTTGGTTTTTCGCTTGCTCTGCAGCTTCTTTAGAAGTCGGATCTTGTCCCATTTGCTGCATTTGTCCTTGTATAGATGCTAAAGCGGTATTATAGTCGCTTCCTAAAATTTCTTTATCATTCACTATGGCAACAGTTTTCTTTTCATCTATTTGCTGTGCTTCTAATTTCTTTTGCATTTCTTTCATTTGCTTTTGCTGTTCCTTCTGCTGATCGGTTTCCGCTGTTTTTGCTTTATCATCATTTTTAGCTTCTGTACTTTCTTCATTTCCTCCGCATGCCACTAAAACAACGGCCATTAGACCGGTTATTAATGTAAACATCATTTTTTTCATAATCGATCTCCTTCCTTAAGCTAGAAGTATAATTTTCCCTAAAAAAATTCGTCTAGTGCGCATTATAAAGTTAATCCTATGAAAAAGAAACAGTATTTGCTCTTTTTTAATATTTATAACAGGATTGAAACATTTGATAATGATAATGAATGCCTGTAAAGAAGCAAATTTGAATTTTGGAACATTTCTAGTATTAACATTAGGAACTTTAATTTGGAATGTTGTTCTCATTAAAATAGGAACTGCAGTTGGAGGATCATGGGAAACAATTGTGGGTTATATGGATATATATTCAAATTTGACTTATGTAGTGTTGACATTACTATTTATGGTGTTTGTTGTTTTATTTATTAGAAAAAGAATGATATTAAATAAATAAATATTCTCTTATTTAGGAGAATTTCCTTCCATAATTCAGCATAAGCTATCTTCCACAATCGGGCGCAATTCTTGAGGAGGAATTGTGCCTTTTTCAGTAATCGGGCCATTTTCTTGAATAAGAGAAGGAATTATTCGTTAGTAAATCGAAGTTAACCAAAGGAATAAATGTTCAAAGCACTTTTGAAAAAATATTCATCTCCACTGACATACTGAGCTTTTAGTAGCGCTACATGGACAACACGTGAAGCCATTTCAAATATGTAATGATACTCTTAAATAGGCTACTAAAGAAGAGATTATTCTTTGAATAATTGTAATGTTGCAGCCGTTAGGTGCTTTCATTAACGATATCCAATAAGTCCATTCTTATAAAATTAAGATTCAATTACAGTGTGTTTCATTAGAAGATTTCCACCATAACCATTGCTAGTTCCTGAAACTCTCCCATAACATAAACTTCTCAAAAAATAAAGTTACCTCAAGATTGGTTTATAGAGTGGTTAAAGCAATTAAACCAGAATAAAAATGTAACTCCTTCTTCAGCTAAAGGGCGCAATCCTGGAATAAGGGTAAGCGCTCATTTTTCATTATAGGGCCATTTAATGGAGGAAGAATATTAAGAAAGAATACTTATAGTAATGATAGTATATATATGGTTTTTGTGAAAGGTTGTACTAACGAAAGGGCAGTATAGTTGAACAGACAGGTATTTTCGGAAGGACATCGAAGTAGTTAATATAGCTGATAAGGGTGTTAGGCAACTTGTTTTATGATAGTTTTGGTTCAGTTATTTATGCTTTATTAATTTGGTGGGGAGCGTTTCTCTTATTTCAAAGAATAAATAATCGCTACCTAAAAGGTAACACTTGGAAAAAGGACATCATCTTAACATTTATCCAAAGTGTAGTAGTTATCTTAATTTTATCACCTTTATTGGCTATTTTACTTAGAAACTAAATTAAATATCAACTAAAGTAATAGGTATTAGATTTAAAATGGTGAATGTTTTAATGGTCCCTGTTACTAGAGGGGTTTTATGGGAGAAATTCCATCATTTATTTGTCTAATACTTGTCTTTTTTCATTGGATATTAAGAATAATCATAACTGGAAATATTAAAGAAGAACTTCCAGAGGATGCTAAAGATTTTGAGCCAAACGGGATTACCTACCTCCTAACTTTACTCTTAATAACGGTATTCAAGAGGAAGGTTCTGGGACTTTGTCTATTCAATTTAGGCTAGTACTATTAAATAAAAAATACAAAACAAAATAAGCATTTTTGTTTACAGGGCAAGGAATGCGTTTAGGTATGATTTGGATTTTTTGGACCCTGCCCTGTAAAGCTCAATATAGGGGTTAAATTTAGCTCATAGTTTAAATTACCCACAATTTGTAAATTGAATACAACTTTTTTTGGATATATCTTGTTGAAATTAAAAGGACCTTAAATGTTTTAAATCACAATAAGATTTACAATAAATTAGTTCAAATGCTTAATCTTTTATTTCCTATCGTTTCTTCTTAAGCCCAAAAGACCGGCTAAACCAATTAAGCCAATCCAACCCCAATCCATATCGTCATCGTCATCAGCGTTAATATCATTGTTATTGCCGTTTTGAGCAACATGCATGACTTTGCTACTTTCTTTTTGGTTGTAGAAGTCTGTTGTTGGGTTTTGAGCATTTCCTATTGAAGTCCCAAAAAGAATAGATGTAAATATTAGGATAAAAGTTGAACTTAGAATTTTTTTTAACACAATTTTTTCCTCCAATCATAGGTATTAAATTTAAAGTTTGTATTTTTAACAATAATTATTCAGGAAAAACATTTTTAATGATTTCTGTCACTTGTTCCAGGACTATGTTCGTTAGGCATTACTGGCATTAATGGAACTGGATAACCTTTTGGAGGTTCTGTAACTGAAAGGTCTCCTCCATTCCGACTTGGTGTTTGACCTTGGAAAATCTCACTTATTCTTGTCTCATCTAATCTAAAGTTAAACTGAGTATTGTGAAATCCCATTTCAACATATTTTCTACATTCAGGATATTTATTTAAATCGTAATTTGGGACAGGAAATAGTTTTCCCCACTTTACACCTAATGTCTCAAGTGCTTTTGCAAAAGCATTCTGATGTGCATTATCTCTAACAATCAAAAATGCTAATGTTTCACGGAATGTTTTATTTGAACTCATTTCATAAATACGAGTTTTCTGAAGTACACCAGTTGATTCAAGTACTAAATTATCAAGCAGATCACCGATAAGATTACCACGGCTATATACCCATGAACCATTCCATGGATTTCCACCAGCATCAACTGGAAGAGATGCTTGGGCACCAATAATATAATGATGAGGATTTGCATGTTTAACAGCCTCGTCAAGAGGTGCATTATCGATACCTGCATTCCCTGGAAAATCTGATTTACCTGAATCATTTAAGAGTTGATTAATTGTGTTTTGAACGAGTTCTACGTGAGCAATTTCTTCTAAGAAAACTCCACGAAGCAAGTCACGATACTGAGTGTCCTTGCCTCTAAAATTTGAACTCTGAAAGAAATATTGCATCATTGTTCGCATTTCACCGAAGTGACCACCTAATATTTCTTGTTCTTCAAGGGATCACTCTCATTTCTATGTAGAATGTATTTACTTTGTTAGATATAAAAATGTTCAATATCTACAAGGATTAGTTTTCAATAATAATTAGAAAATATACCAATATTTGTTTAAAAAACAATAAACACAAGGTAGGTTTTGTTGAATAGCGGACCTAAATGATAATTTAGGATGGCGATTTTGGGAGATTATCAAAACCATAGATAATGTTGGTTATTTTAAAGTCGCGAGATATAAAATATTTGGATTTATCCTTTTATTCAGATATGGACAGTTTAGTACACAGCACATTGAATTTTAGTAAACAAAAGATAGAAGGTGTTACGTAAATGGCACATATGCGAAGGAGTTCCGGCCATATTGTTGAATACAATTTGTGAAGGATAGCGAATAAATTTAAATTCAAAAGGGGATATTAATCAATTAATATTTAATGAAAAGTACGAGTTACTTTATAAATGAAAAGGGAGCAGAATAAAATTTCTTCTCCCCTAATACCAGTTATAAATTAGTTAACAATCTTCTGCTTTAGAATGATGTAATGGAGGTGGAACTAGCCATCCTTTTTCTTTATTTAGACGAAGAACTTTAACTCCAAGTGCTGCCTTTTGAATATGAAACTGTCCAAACATCATTCCAATATCTTCTCGTATTGATTGCCCCATTATTGTACTGCACGATACTAATCCTGCAGCAATGCTCATTGAAAGAGCAGCAGCTATTTCAGGATCTGCAAAACGTGCTCCAACTGGAATATCCTCTAAACAAGCATTAGGTCTTTCTGGAGGTGTTGGAGGTAATCCAACTCCATTCGCTTTCAATAAAGTTTCTATCTGTTTGATTTCTTGTTGTCCTCCTTGAATGGCTTCCTCAAGTAATTTCTGTAAATCTTCATCACCTGCATGGTTTAGGTGAGTTTGATAACCTGCAATTGCCCCTTTAGCAGTTAAAAGAAACGACCAGGTGCTAAATACTTCCCCATAATGCAAAGGTTCATCTGTTGGATTTCCACTTAATATTCCCATTGTAATCCTCCTAATCAAATTCATATTTAGTGCCTCCTTTCGCCAAAGCACATATTTTAGATTCTCCTTTCGCAGCTTATTAATTCATTATTTTGTGGCTTCGAAATATAGCTCGATCATTAATAAAAATGTCTAATTGTTTTTAATAAAGTTTGTTCAGGTATCCTTTTTTAAAATGTATAATTTTCCTTATTTTGTAATTAGGCCAGATTGTTGAATAACACTGGGGGGTAAAAAAATTTACAAATGCTTATTAATCCCTCCTCGTAAATTTGTCCCTATTGGACAAAATATGTTACGGGACAGTGCTACTAAAACAATAGCACTTCCTTATAAAAAACGAGGAAGTGAAATAGATGGCTGATATCAACAAACGCAAACGTGACGATAATGATACTAGCAAGGCAGTAGGAACTGGTGTAGGTGCTTTTACTGGGGATACAATGGCTTCTGCTCTTGATCCATTTGGTTCAGTTGCAGTTGCAAGTGCTGTTTCTGGCGGAGCGCTGGACAACAAGGCGGGGAAAGGTACCGTTGATGACGACAATCATGGCTCCAAAACAAGAGATTAGAATTAAGTAAAGTCATCCTTTAACCGAAGGGTTATGGCATGTAGTGGACTTCCTAAATGGGAGTCCTTTTAGAGGAACTTCTTATGTTTGCAAATTACAAACTTGCTTTATGTAACGATAAAATCCGGTAGAAATGAGTAAAGTATTTGAAAGTACTTATCTTCAACTACGGGGCGCAATTCTTGAAGAGGAATTGTGCCTTTTTCAATAATAGGGCCATTTAATGGAGGAAGAATATCAAGAAAAATTGAATACTTATAGTAAGGACAGTATGGTGTGGTGTTTGTGAAAGGTTGTACTCAAACTAACGGGCAGGTTAGTGTAAAAGCAGTAGTTTCTTTTGTCAATATTAAAGGGGGCATGGATATGTTTTTCTTTAATAAAGAAGATGTCTATATAGGATTTTCAATGGAAGAATTTTCAAAGGTAAGAGAAATTTTAAAAAGAGAAGGCATCAAATATACCTATAAAGTTATTGATCCTTCAGGAAAATGGTTGGGACCTGGTACATCGAGAGGAAACTTTGGAAGTTTTGGAATGAACAAGAATTATGAACGACAATACGTTGTTTCTGTTAGAAAAAAAGACGCAGAGAATGCAAAATATTTTGTTCATAGTGTTTTGCATTCATAAGTTTTATTTCACTAACGGGTGCTTTACTTCAATAACAATATTCAACAATCGGGCGCAATTATTGAGTAATAAAAAAGCCCAATTTCTCAGTATTAAAAATGAGATAGGGCTTTTGTATAGGAATATCCTGAATGTTGTAAATCGCATTCTCCTGACGATACTCCTCTATTGAATAAATGGGATTCTTGCTTTTATGCGTTAACGGTCTGTTTTTTTACAGGAATGTAGATGTCCATTTCTTTGTTCTCTGAACCGTAGCATCTTTCGTCATACAGTTCGAATTCAACTGATCCATAATGTTCATAACCTGATTGCGGAAACCATTCTGTAAAAATATAATTCCATGTGGACTGAATAGAAGAGGTAAACGTTCCTTCATTTGACTTTGGCGTAGTGAACACCGCATATTCTAGCTCAGGGAAACTTTTGTAAACCATTCCTTCAAGTGCTTGAGTTTCCTTCTTTACTTCCATTCCAATTACATAAACGAACTCACCTGTTTCAGGATTAAAATCGGTGCAAATGCCGAGTTCCACATTTTTCTGTATGGGATTTGGAATTTTAGAACCCAATTTATTTCGCAAGTACTGCTGCCAAAATTCAGGAATGTCTTTATTGTTCTGACCGTCTTCATTCTTTGTTTTAAGTTCGTATCCAATGATGTGAAAAGCAGGTTTAGTGACTAATTTTGGTTCCATCCTAAGTCCTCCTGATAATAGTTTTGCATTCAGGTAGGCTTTTCCACGTAAGGGTCCTGATATTCTCTTTGCGTTACGGTATTGCTTTGGGGAAACGCCATAGAACTTTTTGAACTCCCTGTTGAAAGATTCTTGATATTGAAAACCAACATCGATTGCAATATTAATCACCTTTTCATCTGTATAGAATAAACGTTCTGCTGCATATGTAAGCCTTCTTTTTCTTACATAATCCATCACAGATTCTCCCACTATTGCCTGGAAGACACGATGATAATGAAAAGGAGAAAAGCAAGCAATTTCTGCTAATTTCTCTATAGTAATTTGTTCCTGCAGGTTCTCTTCAATGTAATCAAGCGTTCGTTGTATACAAACCACATAATCCATACCCCTTCACCTACCCTACATCCACTATAACAGCAAACAAATATTCGTACTTAACATTTTTTGCTATATTCATTTTACTTTCGTAAAACAGAACTGTCACCTCTTATGGCTGCACTTGTAGTAATGTTGGGTTAATTGAGACTTTGTAACTTCGCTGAAAGGGCATCTATACGCTTAGTTGATATTCAACAATCGGCGCTTTTCTGTAATAAGGAAAGTGCTTTTGCCATTTAAGGGCCAGATTGTGGAATAATAAGGTTTAATAAAAATTTAAAATACACTAAATATATAATCGGTTTATTATAATTAATTTATAATTGTATCTATTTTAATATCTATTTGGTGAGTGAAACAGGATGTTTTTCGACAAATCTGGAATAGGAAAAGTGTTCTTACTTTTGTTATGGTTTTTATATTGGTTAGTTAATCAGGTAATTTAATAGGGGAGAGAGTTATATTGGTCAAGAATTTAAGACATATAGGTTTAATTAACAGTATTTTAATAGCAATAATTTTATTTTTGTGGAATAGTGTTTTTTTTATTAATGGTTTAATAGGTGCTTATTCTTGGGCTATACTTAAAATGATACTTCCTATCATAGGATTCTTTGGTGTATTAATTAATATCATTCTGTTTATTGTTGGTATCGTAAAAAAGAAAAAAAATAAAAATTATTGGTGAATTTTATTGTGAATTTGGTATTAATTTTCCCTATCCTAATGACCTTGAATATTATCCAGCTCATCTATCCGATTGATATAGAGCGTGTTAAACCTTCCATTACAGTAAAATGGCCATTCGCTGAAGAAACCGTTGTCGTTTGGGGTGGGGATACGGTCCAAAATAATTTAATACATGTCACATGGCCATCGGAAAGATGGGGTTATGATTTAGTTATGGAACCGTATGATACAGGAAGTAAAAATAACGAGGAATATGGAATTTGGAATAAAGAGGTTTATTCCCCTGTTTCTGGTGTTGTGATTGCTGCTTACGATGGTGAAAAGGATATAGATCCTGGTTCAGAAGATTTTATTTTACTAGAAGGTAACCATGTTTACATCAAGATAGACGAAACCGGTACATACCTTTTACTAAATCATTTAAAAGAAGGTAGTGTTACTGTAAAAGAAGGGGATCGTGTAAATCCAGGAGATGTAATCGGGCGAATAGGAAACAGCGGATCAACATCAGAACCCCATTTGCATATTCATCATCAAAGACAAGATCCCACAAAAGTTCCACATCCTATTCTAGCAGAAGGGCTGCCATTATATTTTGAAGGGATTAATGGAGAGGCTATGCCGGAAAAAGGAGACATTATTTTACCTGATGTTCAATAATATAGGATTCATTCTAGCGTGATGTATTTTTATAAATATTCAACAATCGGGCGCTTTTCTGAAATAAGGAAAGCGTCTTTCTTCATGAAATGGGCCGTTTAATGGAGTAAACTTTATAGTAATTTAGATATTAATTTTAAAAATTCGGATGATTGTCTTTTTATAACATGATAATTTTGGAATGAGGTAAATATTGTTATAAAAGGAGACGAGATTTATGAATATCAAGATTGAAAAGATTCCAGCATATCTGATAGCTTACATAAGGCAGATTGGCCCTTATGGAATTAACAATGTGCAAACAATGGAAAAATTAAAAGAATGGGCAAAATCTAACCACTTATTTAATGACGAATCCATAATTCTTGGAATTGCTCAGGATAATCCAGAAACTACCAAACCTGAAAACTGTCGTTATGATACCTGCATAGTTGTTTCAAACGACTATTCAGTTACTGATGGCTATGTAAGAGAAGGAAATATTGCTGGAGGAAGATATGCAGTTTTTAAAATTAATCATACAGCAGAAGCAGTTCAGAAAGCGTGGATTGATATTTTTCCAGAGTTATCAAGACAAGGATATCAATTTGATGAAGCAAGACCAATCCTCGAAAGGTATGTAGTCAAAATGGTTAAAAATCATCTTTGTGAAATCTGCGTACCTATAAAATAAATGATTGGTTTTCCTAAGAGCTTCTTAAGGGCATGCTTTGTAATGATTTTAACAATCGGGCGCTTTTCTGTAAAAAGGAACAGCGCTTATTTTCATTAAAGGGCCATTTAATTGAGCAACACTTTTAAAGAAAACTGGATATTTATATTAAAATATAAGTGAGATTGTGGAGAATTGTACTTAAACCATCGTAGCAGGCTTGCGTAAGAGAAAGGGGGTTGAGAAATGTCGGGTATTCAATTTTTAGCTTCATCTAAGCCATTTAAAATGCCTGATGAAATACAAGAATATATTGACTGGCGTATTTATGAACTTGGAATGGAGTTTTCAGTTCATGAAACTGATGATTATTGGTACCAAATTGTACAGCCTGTCTTAACAATGCCATATATTTACGAAGTGAGTGGTATTGGCAATTATTACTTTTTTGTTTATTTAGAAAAGTATATGGAAATAGGAGACATCATTGAGTTATATGAAATCCCAATTCAAGACAGGCACGACTTTTATATAAAGCGTGTTCTTGAACATCCAGAACCAATTACAATCAATGTTGGGGGTTTTACCTATCAAAACCAGTATGGAACTTTTCAATTTAATCATAAAAATTGGTTGGATGAATTGAAACATCGGACATTATTAACAGAACGTGGAATAACAACGATTGTAAATTATTGATGTATTGGAGTTTTACTTTTAGAAGTTTTCTTCAACAAAAGGGCGCTATCCTTGAACAAGGATAAGGGTTCACTTTCTATTTAAGGGCCATTTTCTGGTATAACATTGTTAAAAATGCTGGCTGCAATGCGGCATCTTAATGGGGGAGATTTGGATTAAAGGAATCCGTTCCCTTTTTTCTTAAGAATATAAAAATAAGTTTGGAAAATAGGAAGGTATAATGGAAATGTATAATAAGTTGATAGGGATTAGAGTTGCGAACAAATCAACTACAAAACAAAAAGTCTTTTCAATAGTAAATGCAATTATTATCGGGGTTATTCTGGGTTTATTGGCAAAGATTGTGGATAATCCTTCTTATTTTAACCCAATTTTCACTAATATAGGTGATCGTCTTGGTATATGGGTATTTGTTGCCACACTTTTATCAGTTTTCAGCTATTCGCCCAAATTAGCGGCTGTAAAAGTATTCGCTTTTTTGGGGTCGATGCTGACCGTTTATTATGTGTACACAACGCTTTTTCTAAATTTTTTCCCGGAAAGAGAAATTACTTTTTGGAGTATGTGTGTGGTGGTAACTCCTGTTTGTGCTTATATTATGTGGTATGCACGTGGAAGCGAATTTTTTTCTAATATTATATTGGCCCTTCCAATCACAGTATTACTGTCAGAAGGGTTTGAATTACGTAACGCCTACTTACCAATTCACACTCATTACTATTTAATACCTTGGCTTATAGGGATATACCTAATAATGATAGTTGTTTTGTTACTTATCATTCCGAAAAATAAAATTCAGTTTTTGATTATTTTACCGATATCCATAATATTATCTTTAATCTTGATAAAACTTAATAAATACTATGGCTTATGGGAGTATATCTAATCAGTTTAATCAGCAATCGGGCGCTTTTCTTGAGCAAAGAAAGTGTCCTTTTTCTTGTATTTCATGGGTTTTCATTGTTCTGTAATTTGTTATTCTCTGCGACCGTTGAATAGCCTAGTATGAAGAAGACTCTTTTTGAACATAATAGAATCTAGTTTAGTTGATTTATACAGTAGGAGAGTGAAAGAATTATGTTATTGTCCGAAGCGTGGGAAAAGTATCAAAAAGATAAAAAAATTGAGGGATATTCGCAACTAACATTAAAAACATATTATTTTCAATATAACCTCTTATTACGATTTTTCGGAGATATTGACATAAGTGAGATGACTACTGAGAAACTAAAAGAATATCTAGTACAGGCAGGAGATTATTTAAAGCCATCTAGTTTAGGACACAGGGTTCGCTGTATTAAATCACTATTCAAATGGACACATGAAGAAGGCTATACTCCGAAGAATCCGGCTGCAAAATTAAAAGAGCCGAAATTAGGTAAAAGAATTCCTAAATTCCTATGTGAACTAGAAATAGAACATCTTAGAGAAGCTTGTCATACAACGATGGAGAATGCGCTATTTGAGTTTATGTATTCGACCGGCTGCCGTATTGGAGAAGTTGAAAAAATAAATCGAGACGATATTAATTTTCGGACGAATTCAGTCATTGAACATGGAAAAGGTGATAAAGAAAGGGAGGTATACTTTAATACCCGTTGTTCTATTTGGTTAAAAAGGTATTTAGATGATCGAGATGATGAAGAGACTTGTTTATTTATAACGGAAAGAAGGCCAATAAGGCGTATGAGTATTGATAATCTGAGATATATAATCAAACGCATATCAAATCGAGCTGGGATAAAAAAGAGTATTCATCCCCATCAACTACGACATAGCTATGCTACACATATGATTAATAACGGTGCGCCACTTGAAGTGATCCAAAGCTTACTTGGTCATGAGAAGAGTGAGACCACAAAAATATATGCTCAACTAAGTGGCAAATTGAGACATGATTTTTATAGTAAATATTTTTGAAAGCTATATAAATTAAACTTTCATTGAAATCGAGGCACCCATATAAAAAGGCGTGTCTTTTTATTACCGGACCATATTATATACCAACTTAATAAGTTGCCGCCAGATTGCGGAAGAATACGAATTCATTAATTCGGGGGATATGGTTAACATAAAATGTTGCCTTAACTCTAAATATACTGGTAATCGATAATTAAAAACTCATTGTATTAAAAAAATGGGTTAGATATGAGGTTGCACTTATCTTAATTCAACTTTATGAAAATAATTCTTTTGAAGGAAGGTTTGGAATCGATAAAATATGACAAAACATTTAAAAATATTACAACCTTTTTAAACTAATGTAATATATTCTATAAATTCCGTATATTCGGAATTTTAATGGTAATAATTAATATAGGAGGTGAATTATGTATAAACCAATTATATTAAGTAAAAATATACAGCGGCGATGTAATTTTTGGAATTGTAAAAGTCACAAGATTGGGAGGGATGTTTATTTTTATAGTGAATTGGAGTATGAAAACTGGATAAACGTTGAAACTGATCCGAAAGTTGTAGATTTTTGTGAGAAACCAAAGAAGGTAAGAGGAGTATTTGAGGGGAGAGTCTATGAGTCTACATTTGACATGTGGATTAAATGGAAGGATGGACAAGAGGAGTTTATAGAGATTGTATACGATAAAACACTGAAAACTTCTCAATTAAAACAACGCAAAATTAAAATTCAAGAAAATTGGTGTAATGAAAATAATTTTAGACACAGAATACTTACAGAGTACAATATTAGAATTCATCCCAAGTTACAAAATTTAAAAATAATATTACCCTACATTAAAGATTTCAACAACCTCAATGAAATTGATTTATATAAAGTAAAAGGAATTATAAAAGACGAGCAACAGACTCTTAAAGAAATTATAGGTAAGATAGATTCAATTGACAGATTCTCATTTTTTAAATCTATATTTTTTCTTTATTATTCTGGTCTAATTGATATGGACATAGACGATACTCCGATTAGTTTTAATTCAAAGGTGTGGTTAAAAATTGAGTAGGTATTTGTTTAATGATGTCAATATACAAAAAGAGCAAATTGATCGCACATTATGGCCAACGGTTCACGAGGACAGCTTAGATTCTAAAAAAAGGATTGTATTTTGTAAAAGAAAAGAAGCCATAGATATGTATTTAGATGGTGAGAAAACAGTGAAAGAAATCTATGATACGTGCGGAATTAATCATACTGACCTTTATAGATTACTTACCAGATGTATTTCTAAAGATGAGAAAAATAGAGTTTATGGGTATAAAGCTTTAATTCCAAATTACAGAATAAAGACATATAAAAGGCTATCAAATATTAATGGATATGATGAGGATCAAGATACCGAAAAAAAATTAACAGGTGCCTTTACAAAATTGCTTGAATTATATCCAAATATTAAAACCAAAATTCATAATTTAGTTTTAAAAAAACGAAAAAATAAGCCCTCTCAACCAATTTTAAGGGGGAAGGACATTCATGATGAATTTATAAAGATATGTAAAGAAGAGGGATTAATGCCCGAAAAGGAGCATTATCCATTTAATACAAATGATCATGGGAAAAGATCTTTGTATAGATATATCGAAAAATTAAAAGCAGATAATCCTAATCTGGCAGTAAAAAATAACGGACCAGACGCCGAAATGTTATTTCAAAATACAGGGAGTGGTAATCGAAACTCAATTCCTGTAAGGCCGTTTGAACGAGTTGAGTTTGATGGACATAAAATTGATGTGACAATTGCCTTCAAATACACAACCATTGAAGGTGATGAAGTTATTGATGTAATAAATAGAATATGGTTGTTAATGGTTGTAGATGTAGCTACTAGGGTAATTTTAGGATTTAATTTAGTATTAAATAAAGAGTACTCCGCAGCTGATGTAATGGTTTGTTTGCGAAACGCAATAATGCCATGGTCAGCAAAAAAAGTAACAATACCTGGATTGAGAATAGCTGATGGTGGTGGCTTTGCTTCTGAAGTAATACCTGAAACAACACACGCTGTCTGGGATGAAATTTTATTTGATAACGCAATGGCAAATATCGCAAGTAGTGTTGACAAGAAACTTAAAACTCTAGTTGGTTGTCATGTGAATACGGGACCGGTTAGTACTCCTATCGCAAGACCAGTGGTAGAAAAATTATTTCATATACTTGAGGAAACTGGGTTTCATAGAATAACAAGTACAGTTGGAAGCAATCCAAGAGATCCTCGGAGACAGAATCCAGAAGAAAAAGCAATTAAGTATGAAATATCTATTGAAGAAATAGAACAATTGACTGAGGTCTTAATAGCTAATAGAAATGGATATCCACAGAAAGGCCTAAATGGTCTTACTCCTTTAGAAACAATGAGACAAAGGATTAATAGAGGAATGCCGTTTAGAACCTTAGAGGAGAAACATAGAGATGGATATGATTTTGTAACCATAGAAGATAAGCGTCATATTAGAGGAAAACTACATACTGGTAGAAGACCATATATCACATATTATAATGTGGAATATAGGAATGAAGTGCTAAGTGAGATGTTTGACTTTATTGGGGAGGAAATTACCCTCGTAATAAATTTAGAGGATCTAAGATTTATTAAGGCATACTTGCCTGATGGAACGGAGTTAGGTTTACTTACTGCAAAGGGGAAATGGTCTCTACAAAAACACTCTTTAAAAATAAGAATAGTAATTAATAAATTAAGTAGACTAGGAATATTAAGACTCTCAAGCGAGGATGATCCTATAGAAGTTTTTCATAATCATTTAAAAGATAAGGGAAAACGCAATAGGGACGCTAGAAGTCAGGCTGCAATGATTGAAAGGATGTTAAATGAGGATCTACAAGATAGTACAAAAATAACCAATAAGGTCGACACTGAGGAACCTGAAGATAAAAATAAAAATGTGTATCCAATAAAACAACTGGCTAACAAAAAAGTAAACAAACCTAATCAAAAAAGAGAAAGAATGTTTTTTAATTCTTAAATATGGAGGTTAAGATGGAAAGCCCAATATTAAATACAAATTATTCAGATATAAAAAGACCAAAAATACCTGTTGGTGGTCATCCTCTTGAACAAGGTGACTATTTAATTGACACTGTTTCTATTAATGATATTGCAGATTCCATACTTAAATGGATAAACATGAGAAATCCAGGGGCTATAATATATGGACCACCGAGATTAGGTAAAACATATGCAGTAAAATATTTAAAAAAGTATTTTGATATAAAATATAAATCTCAATGGGAAACCTATATTGTAAGAACAAGAAAAATGAAAACTCCCAATGAAAATCGTTTCTTTGAGTATGTTCTAAAAGATGTTGGGCATGAACTATATAAGATTGGAAAACCAGATGCAAAAAGAGATAGACTTGTAAACTTTTTATGGGATAAAGGAGATAGGACTCAAGAAATCAAATTGTATTATTTATTGATGATGCTCAAAGATTATCTACTATGGAATAT
>NZ_JBALNX010000101.1:0-13362 GCF_036962035.1 Bacillus sp. JJ1773 | reverse complement strand
ACGATCTACAGGAATGCTATCCTGCCCAAATAGTTTAAGTACATTACTTCACAATCTCACTCAAATTTTAACATAAATATCTAGATTTCTTTAAAGGCGTTGTTCAATAATATGGCCCTTTTCATGAAGAAAGACGCTTTCCTTATTTCAGAAAAGCGCCCGATTGTTGAAAATCAGTGGCTGCTGAGTATGGCTCGCACTTATTGAACTCTAGCACACCGTTCGTAACAATGAGGACGGGATGCCAAAGCATCAGTATTCACTCTATCAAATCCTGTTACTTCAACAAAAAAAGAAGCAGCCTAAAATTAGGAGCCTCTTCATTATAGAAAACCTTGAGTTAAATATTAGAATATGCCTTCACATTTACTTCAAAGAATAATCCTGTACGTCATTCCAGTTATTAACTCTCACGTATCCTGTTTCAAGGATATTGTGAAGAACAGTAAATATGATTCCCTACCCACAAAAACAACGATTGGGGAAAAAAATATAAAGATTTAAGAAAAAGCTAAAGCCTATACTGGTCTTTAGCTTTTTCTTTTTAATTATGTTTGCATAGTTTATCTTAAACTAACCTGACCTTTCGTTTAAGTATATTTCTTCACAATGCTCTTCTCATTTTAACATCATTTCCCAAATACCTTATTCAACAATCGGGCAGCAGTTATCTACAGTATCATTACTAAAAAGTTGATAGAATGCACCATTATCTTTTTAATAAAAATTTAGCTAGTTTGCTCGGTACTCTCCCATTTATTTGACCATTTCTCTATCTCATTCAGAATTGGCTTAAAGGCTAAACCTTTTTCTGTCAATGAATATTCGATTCGAACAGAAGTTTCTAGAAAGATAACCCGTTTAACAATTCCTAGCCGTTCTAATTCTTTTAGCCTTTCGGACAGTACTCTTCTACTTATTCCTATTGAAGATTCAATACTATGAAAACGCTGTTGCCCGTCTAGCATCGTATAAATAATTAAGCCATTCCAACGTTTACTCAAAATACTTATTGTTTTCTTAAAGCTGGGATTAACCACACATTTATTCATTTTTAATCCCTCCTAGCGTATATTTGGGCAAGCAGGCATTCTGATTTTTTTCTGTGAGTTTGCAGTATTTCAATGAACCATCACCTATGAAAATACTGATGGTTCAATCATTTCTTTAAAATCAGTATTCTGCTTCTTTTGCTTCTCGAATATTTTTATAGGTTTCGGTTAGTAAAACTGTGTCTTCCACCAATCGTGCAATACGGAAGAAAATATCATCATTTACTATTTCTTTACGATGGAAATCCTTTTCTTCTATAAAGACATAAGTTTGAACGATTTGCGCCTTCAGATATGAAAGAATTGGTTTTAATTGTTGTTCAGCAATTAGGAAATGTTTCGGTGACCCAGCTGTAATGACCATGCTGACAATTTTATCTCGTAAGGCATTCACAGGCAGTAAATCAAACAAATTTTTAAGCGTTGCAGGAATAGATGCTTGAAATATGGGTGTACCAATCACAATAGCATCTGCTTCCATCATAGCTTTTGTAATACGTCCAGTATCACCCTCATACTCTAAATAATTTCGACCATCACTAAATCGAATGTCCATTTCCGCTAAATCAATTAACTCAATCTCAACAGTTGCATAGGATTTTTTAAATTCTTCAAAGACGACATTCATAGCCGTACGCGTTTTTGACCCAACAATTGAACTAGAAATAGCTAGTACTTTCATGTTATACAGCTTCTTTCTTTGTAAATTTTTTAATCTCAGGAAATATTTTTATACCAATTAACTCAATATTTTTCATAACATTTAATTTTATTGAGTAGTTCAAATTTTTCTTCAAATAACTGTTCATAAGCTCGTACAGGGTCCCATGTACTGATAATTGTTGAAGCACTAGATATCTTAATATTTTTAGTTGCTTGTACAATAGCCCCTAAGACAACTGTGTGTGCCTGAGTTGTAAAATACTCTCCAAGACCAAAGAAATCAATGCCTGCCTCTTCTGCAAGCTTTGCTTCTTCAATTATTTCTTGAATTCGTTGTTGTTGTGTTATACGCTGTCCTGTATGTGGATTTGAAAGAGGATCATCTAAGCCAAACTCGATTCAATCGTCTTTTTTAATTTGATATTGTTCCATATTTATTGCCCCACTTTCAAATTATTTTTGTTAATGTTATTATGAATCTAATAGCATATTTTATAAAGTACGCACTTAAAAGTGGTATAGTATACAAAAAGATACTAAAGGGGTAATTAGGATGAATCTAGAACCAGAATTATGTCGTGTAGAAGATGCTTTAAGCCATAGATCGACTACTGCCATGGTCAAAAAACCTTATCTGTTACTTGTATCGTCTTTAACAAGTTACCTAAATAATAAATCAAGTCCCGACCTCTATGAAGGTGGGGACTATTTGACGCTTGTTTAAGTAAGATTGATAGAAGAAATGAAATGATATAAAATTCATTTTTTTTGTTTTTTATAGACCACTAAGCAATAACATAATGAAATCACAGCAAAAAGAATCGAAACAGCTGCTTTTATTTTTTTCATTATATCCTCCTCCATCCATCTTTTTGTTTGCTTGGCTTATTTTGGAATACGAAATCCACGACATGCCTGCTGTTGCTTTGAAATAAAGTTTGATCAAAAATACCTTACAAATCATTATTTTATAATTAGTAAAAAGAATCCAATTAAAAAAAAGATTGATCATTTTCTACCCGTGTTGCTCTACAATCGCGCCCGATTGTGGAATATCAACTTACCTTTAATTAGGTCGTATTGTTAAACGGAAAACAATAGTTCAATAAAACAGCGGCAGTCTAGGACTTTCTTTTCCCTAGGCTGCCGATTTTGTAATTTCCTTTTCTGATAGTTGTTTATTAATCAACTGACCCCGCATACAACATGCGCCGAGTGTATGTGGCAACACATGGGGGCAGGTGAGTATTCAGTCTATTGTTCCTGGACTGATTCTTCATTAAATATTGATTTTGATAAATTATGGATAATATCTCCACGGCTTATAATCCCTATAACTCTACCTGCTCCATTCACTACAGGAAGCTTCTTAAAATGATGCTTGGATATTAAACTAATGGCACTTTCAAAGTCATCATCGGGTGCTAATGTCTTAATATTTTTCTTAACCATAATTTCCTCAATAGGGGTATTCATTTTTTCTCTTAATACATCTTCTATTTTTTGAGCTTCTTCTAAATAGGTAACATAGTAAGCTAAATAAAAAGTCTCTGTATGTGGGGAAAGAAAGCGTACGATATCCCCATCTGAAACGATGCCCACTAAATTTCCTTTATCATCAACCACTGGGACACCACCAATTCGATTCGTTTCTAAAATAGAAGTTAATTCTTTGACAGTTGTTGAATGCTTAGCTGTAATTACTTTTCGAATCATAAAATCGCGTACTTGCATGTAGACCTTTCTCCTTTCCGCATAAAGAATAAAGAACGTACTAGCGGCTTTTACAAGGTTAATTTCTTGCGCATACAAAGCTAAGAATGAAGCAATAACAAAATGCAATCACAGCAAAAATAATCGAAACAGCTGCTCTTTTATTACATAATCCTTTTATAGTTGTTTATTAATCAACTGACCATCTATAAACACATGCTGTTTTAATTTCTAGTAGTAGAAAAACCTGATTTTTCGTAAAACACTAAATTTGTGTCCCATAAGGTTGCCTTATACTATTCTTTGATTGCCATTAATTTCTCCGATTGTTGTTTTCTTTTTATGGTAGTGGCGGCAATCTGCAAGCCCATCATCGCTACGTTAATCACAATCAGCCCCGCTATTGCTGTTGAGAAGCTATCCGTCGCATCGTGAATCCAGCCAAGAATAAGGGGGCCGGTTGCCCCGATTACATAGCCGGCTGATTGAGTCATGGCCGACCAAGCAGCCGCCTCCTGTGGATTGTCGGTAGCGTCCAAAGGCAGTAGTAGATTGAGAGAAAACAATGCGCCGGCGCCTACACCAATAAAGATCGTGGCAATCAACGGTGCAATGGAGGACGCAAGCATCACAAGCCCTACGAGTTCCGACAGCGCTGCAACCATTAGCCAAAGGCGACGGGAAGGGAATTTGCGAAGCAAGATCGGCAGAACAAGGCTTACCGGAATCTGAACAACGACGAAAATCGTAAGCGCGCTTGCAGCGTAGGACTTACTATAGCCCATCCCTTGAATAATATCTGGCAACCAAGCTGTGAATGAATAGAATAGCATGGCCATCAAGCCGAACGTCAGTGTAAGTAGCCACGCTTTCTTATTTGTCCATGGCATACTCATCTTCGTGCCGGTTGAAGTGGGATGATCTTGCGGTCTAATATGCCTCATAACGAACAACCACCATAACAGCACTGCGACGAATGCGATTACCGCCCATATCCCGAGCGCGCTCTGCCAAGAGTTCATACTATTCTGCATTGGCACGATCAAGCTCGAGCTTAGTGCTGCTCCCAGAGTAAGCGCAACCGTGTATATCGCAATCATCGAGGGCACATGCTTAGGAAAGTGGCGCTTAATAAATCCGGGAAGAAGCGGTCCTGCAAATGCAATTCCTATACCCGCGATAAAAGCGGTAATAAGCAAGAATGAGCCCGAATTCGTGAAGAACCTAAGAATAGTACCGACTCCGATGACAAGCAGCGACCATCCCAATACCCGCTCAATACCCCATTTTCCGCTGAACTTTACGGCTACAGGAGCGAAGAGTCCCATGCAAAGAACAGGAATCGAGGTCAGCAAACTCGCTACGGAAGCGTTCATTCCTAAGCTGGTTCTAATCGTTTCGAGCAATGGTGCGACCGAGTTAATTGCCGGACGCAAGTTCAATGATGCAACAAATAAAGCTATTATCATTAGAATATATTTTTTTTTCATAAAAATTTCATACTCTCCTTTAGGATGTTATTATAAATTTCAAACCAATACAAAAAGCCCAACTTCACTGTAAATTAATAAGAAATTGGGCTTTTCATTACTTCATTAAAGCGCCCTATTCTGGAATATTAACTTTTTAATTTATTTGTTTTTTATTTCTCGTCTTACTAGTGGCATTACTTTAGTAGCTAATAATTCAATTGCACTTGCCACTTGGGAGAACGGCTGACAAATATCGAGCTGCATAATAAAGCGATCATGACCAAATAATTCGTGCTGATAAAGAATCTTTTCAACGATTTCTTCTGGACCTCCAACAGCAAGTGCATCGTTTTTGGAAACAGCTGCGGCCACCTGTTCTCTCGGAATATTTCGTCTCATCATCGTTCTAATATAATTTGAATAATATGGATGAAATTCATTAACAGCTTGTTCTGCAGTCTTGCCAATATAGCCATGGCTTGTGATCGCAATTTTTAGATCCTCTTCTGCGTGGCCCGCCGAAACCCCAGCTTGACGATAGGCTTCTACTAAAGGTTTTACATAAAGAGGATTACCTCCTAAAATAGCGAGTGCCATTCCAAAACCAGCCTGCCCAGCCCGAACTGCACTTGCAGGGGTTCCTCCTACTCCTCTCCAAACAGGAATCTTATCTTGTTTTGGTCTAGGTGCAATCTCGCTATTATTTAATGGCGAACGAAACTTCCCTTCCCATGTAACACGTTCATTGTTATTTAATTCTTGTAACAATTGTAATTTCTCTTCAAAAAGCTCGTGATAATCATCCAAGTCGTAGCCAAAAAGAGGGAACGATTCGATAAATGCTCCTCTACCTGCTATGATTTCAGCACGCCCCCCTGAAATTAGATCTAATGTCGAAAAGTCTTCAAATACTCTTACAGGATCTGCTGTACCTAATACGGTTGTAGCGCTGGCTAGTCGAATATTTTTCGTTGCTTGTGCAATCGCTGCTAATACAACAGGAGTTGCTGAAACTGCAAAATCCAAACGATGATGTTCCCCTAAGCCAAAAATATCCAATCCTGCTTCATCAGCTAGCTTCGCTGTCTCGATTATATTTTGAATGCGTTCTTCTGCAGAAATGATTTTTCCAGTAATAGGATCTGGAATTATTTCTCCAAAAGTATAGATACCAAATTCAAACTTCTCTTGATTTGTCTTGCTCATAAGGCAACCCTCTTTCATTCATATAATTAATTCCCTTAAAATAAAATAGCATCCAGTGATTTATGTCCTCTACCCGTAAGTGCTATAGCAATTGCTACAACTAATGTAGCAAGACAGTATTCATATCCACCTTTCGTAAACCAATAACCATTTTTTCCATAAACCTCTAAATTCGCTACAACCGGTCCTCCCCTTTAATTCTCTTTATCTAAAATGTTTTTAGATTTCCTTTGCTTGATGTTATTATTACTTATAATAAATATATTAAAAAGTACGCACTTAAAAGTGGTATAGTATACAAAAAGATACTAAAGGGGTAATTAGGTTGAATATAGAACCAGAATTTTGTCATGTAGAAGATTCATTAAGCATATTAGTCGGGAAATGGAAACCAATTATCTTATTGCATTTATTGAAGAACGGTACTCTAAGATTCAGTGAATTAAAACGAAGAATGCCTGGAATCACGCAGAAAATGCTGACTAATCAATTACGCGATTTGGAAAACGAGGATATTATTCAGCGTGTTGTCTATCCACAGGTTCCTCCTAAAGTGGAATATTCGATTACAGAATACGGCAGGAGCTTGGAACCGATCATACACGCAATGCATGAATGGGGAACAAAGCATACATTGCATAAAAGACAAAAAGTGAACGAAAGAGCGAGTATATAAAAAACTGCCTATATTGGCAGCTTTTTATATTAAATATCCGTATTTTTTAAAAGGTGTTGCTCAATTATATGGCCCTATAATGAAAATAAGCGCTGTTCCTTGTTACAGAAAAGCGCCCTATAATGGAATAACTAGAACATGATCTTAATCTTAATTGTAGAAGGAAAAATACCCATAAAAATGTTAAATTAGGGATTACTACTACAGTGTGCTATACTTAGTCTACCATTTGTACTATTACTGATTGTGTTTCATGATTGTTGCACAAGCCCTATTCATTTATTGAATAGGGCTTTCATTTTGTTGATAAAGTCTCTTGTTCCGTATATTATCTTGAATTGGCAATCCTACTGTCCCTTAATATAGATAAAAGCAATTTAAGCAAATAAAAAAACAGACCCTTCATTTAGGGTCTGCCATCTGCTATTATTAAGCTTTTTGAACGTTTGTAGCTTGTGGGCCACGTTGTCCTTGTTCAATTTCAAACGTTACACTTTGACCTTCGTCTAAAGATTTGAAACCTTCGCTTTGGATAGCTGAGAAATGTACGAATACGTCTTCTCCTGCTTCACGCTCGATAAATCCAAAACCTTTTTCTGCATTAAACCACTTAACTTTACCTTGTTCCATAATTGTTGCCTCCTCGTGTGGATCTCCACACATTGTGTTACTATCCTTGCTCAAATACCTTAGACGAAAAACAAAATCTATTCTCAATCTGAAAAAAGAACAAAAATAATTCTTCTTAAGAATAACAGACATATCATGAAATAGCAAATAGTATAACTCTTATTTCTGATGAAGATATTTCTTTATCAAATGTTATTGAAGAAAATGGTCCGATACAAAAGAACACCTTCTTCAAGAATGGCGCCCGATTGTGGAAGATCGTTTTTCAACTAAAGCCCCTGTAATTGAAGTATAGGAACGAAAAAAATGCAGGTTTACAGCGTTAATAAATCATCTCTATATACAGGTTTTTATTCAGATAACACCCCCATAACATTTTCTGCAAAACCTTGAAAAGTCTTATTGTAGCTATGTTTATATACCTTTGCATAAAAAGCTGTATAAACAATATTCAAAAGAAAACCCAAGAAATTTTGATTTCACAGCATTTCTTGGGTTTTTGTGTCTTCCCAAACTTACATTTGGGAACGTTATTTTGAATACAAACTAATAAAACTATGAATGAGTTACTACTTTTTTCATTAGGTCATGTAGTGTTTTTTTCTTTAAATTTTCCTCTAATTCAGCCTGGACAGTTCGAAATTCACTTTCAATTACTTTCACAATGGATTGTCCATACGTGCATTGAGGATTTACTTTTTGATGCACGACAAATAGCTCATTAGAAGGGTCAACAGCTTTTAATATCTCATATAACGTGATGTTTTCGGGTTTTTTAGCCAACATAAGCCCTTTTTTTATCGAGACGGATTTTAATAAACCGGCTTTTTTTAATGCACTCGACATCCGACGCACAACTACTGGATTTGTCCCTATACTTTCGGAAACTATTTCGGAGTTTAGCGTATCTTTCTCTGGTACACATTCGACAAACGCTAATACATGGATACCAATTGCTAATCTTGTATTAATCACGTTTTTCCTTCCTCCCTATTTATCGCTAAGCAGACGGATGTACTGAAGTTTAAAATTATAGCATGTAAAGCGAATATTTGAATGAAAATTCATAAAAAAAACGCTAAAAAGCAGTCCTTTTTTAGACAAACCGTTCGAATCAGTCCATGAAGATGTTCTTATTTTTCTCCAACAACCGTAATCGCTGCACAAAGGTATTTTTCACTTACGGCTTCGTCAATAATTGCCACAGCTAAATCTGCATAGCTAATATAACTTTCCCCTGCTGAATTAAAAATTAAATGGTCTTTCCCTACTTCATAATTACCTGTTCTCTTACCTTCTGGGTCAAAAAAAGCTGCTGGAGATACGTATGTCCACTTGATTGAAGAAGCTTTTAAATCTAAATAACTTTCGTATTGATTTTTTGAAGACGGAATTAAAAACTCTGGGAAATCAGGCGTGTCAAATAGATGTGTTGTGCTTGTCTCGTCAACAAAAAGTCTCCCCGCACCACCAACGACTATTAAACGCGTTGAAACATCGCTAAAAATAGCGATTAAATGTTTCCCCATCACTCGATATTGTTCAGCATCCGTTAATGGTGCTGCAAAAGTATTGATAATGACATCAAATGGTTTAATATCCTCTTCTGTTAGTTCTAATATATTTTTTTCAATCACCTGTACCGATTCTGTCAATTTTGATGCATCTCGTACAATTGCTGTAACGTCTAATCCTCTTTTAATAGCTTCTTGTGTAAGCTTTTGCCCAGCCTTACCCGTAGCACCGATAATACCAATTTTCATAATAGCTCTCCCTTAAATATGCTCAATTCTTACATTCATCGTAACAATTACAGTTACAATAAATCTTATTATAGTGACAGTACCTGATATTAGCAAGGATGATTTACTATTTGCTGTTCAGTTAGAGGGATTTAATTATATTACGCTCCCAAAGCGTCGTTTGGTAAACTTTCATAAAAGAACGGTATTCAATAATATGGCCCTTTAACTGAAGATGATTTAACAGTATTAAGAACCTTTTGTAATATCCTTGATCAATGACGTACCAATTACATTATAGAATCTTTCTTTCTCTATTTTTCCTTTAAGTTAGTATGGAAAGTTATCTTTTATTATTGTTTTGGTATTGTTCTCCCAGTCTTCTCTTATCATCGCATATCCAACAGTATCAAATAATTGTCCGCTTTGTCTCCAGGATCTACGGTTATAAGATTCTTTCACAAATCCGCTATTAAAGAACGTTTTTCTCATCGCAAAATTATCATATCTGGTATGACCTTCGATTCTAATAATATGAGTGTAATTATTGAATACATAAGTACTTAACCAATTAAGAATATGCTTTGCTATTCCTTTGCCTCTAAACTTTTCTTTCAATCGCAAATCGAATAAACATATGGGATCTTCTAAATCAAAAATTCTTATTAAACCAATCTTTGTATGATTATCCATGATCCAGAATGTTTGGTTCCCGTTTTCATTATAATTCCCATTGGCTAAATTTTCTCTTATAGACTCCTCAGTAGGATTCTCCTGTCCATGAAAACTCCATGTTTCTGATGTTAAAAATTCTACTAATTCATCAGCCATTTTATTTTCAAACTCTAAATATGTGTACATCATTCTCCCCCTTGAATGGCTATTAATTAAATCCACATATATGAAATTCTTTCACCTATATTATAACGTTTCCTTACTAAATCAACCTTCATCAATTAGTTTAAGTAAAATCTTGACAATTTTAATGATAAATTCAAACTCGAATATTCTAATTGACTAAAAGTTCTTCAACAATCTTGCCCGATAACAAAAAGGCATGCCTTTTTATATGCATGCCTCAATTTCGGTTGAATTTTCAAAAATATTTACTATAAAAATCGTGCCTCAACTTTCCACTTAGCTGGGCATATATTTTTGTGGTCTCACTCTTCTCATGACCAAGCAAGCTCTGGATCACTTCAAGTGGCGCACCTTTATTAATCATATGTGTAGCATAGCTGTGTCGTAATTGATGAGGATGAATACTCTTTTTTATCCCAGCACGATTTGATATGCGTTTGATAATATATCTCATAAATTGTATGGTTTTCGTGCCCATTGTAGCAAAAGCTTCGCCAGATAACACTCCAGATTTTCAATATAGACTTAAGCGGTGAGCAATATTGCCGAAAATCTCTGTGATCTCGTACGTTTCTTCTTCCTTAAAGTCAATCAAATGCCCTTCTCCCAATAGTTTCTCACAAGGCTCGATAAACTGCTGAAGATCGTAAATGACAGGAGACGAATCCGTATTTTTAATGATCACAGCTTCTGGAACAAATAATTCGTACAATACACGTATATTAGGTTTATTTCCATTTTGATTGGTAAACGCATCAAAAAAAGGTAGCAGTTAATTGATCTAGAATCATTTTTGTATCGAATGATTCATGATGGTTATTTATACGGTTTTTCATTTTTTTCTATCGTAGGCAAATAGTTTAAGTTCTTCAGGATCATTAGGCATTCTAACCAATCGTTCAAACTGCAACCCCACTTTTTCGAGAAGCTTGGCTGAAGCGTGATTGTCTTTAGTAGTAATCGCTACAATACGATTTAGCCCTAACGTATCTTTTCCATATGTCATTACCGCGGAGGCTGCTTCATAGGCGTATCCTTTTGACCAATACTTTGGAAGAAAGGCAAATCCAATATCCACATCCTCTAAGGAATCTCTTTTTATCAGACCGCAGATTCCAATCGGTACATGATCCTCTTTTCGTTCCACCAAAAAAAGACAGAAACCGTATTCCTCATACATACGAATTGGTCCATTCAATATATAGGCAGCTGAGTCTTCTGTTGTTCTCAAACCTCGATCACCAATGAACCTCAACCAAGAGGGGTCGTTCATAAGCTCAAGGATAAATGCCGCATCGTCGGTTGTTTGTAAGCGAAGGGTAAGTCGATCTGTTTCTAAAATTTTCAAGGGAAATACACCAGCCTTTCAGTATTTTTAGTCGAAGGGGTACAGCAAAAATTCCCTCTTACTTGCTTCCAGTCCCTTTTAGGCAAAAAAGATTGTGAAGGAATGTACTTAAAGTAACTTTAAAGGTTTATCTAAGGAGGATATAGCAGACTGCTTAAATAGCAATCTGCTTTTTTGAAGAAAGGGATTCATAAACTATAAATCTTCAACAGCCAATTGCTTTTCCAACAGTATTTGCCTCTTATTTTCTTTAAAGGTTCGTATATTTCCGGGTTGAAAAGGACCAGCCTTCATGGCTTCCAATTCCCCGCTCTCTGCCATCATCAAGTCATTCTTGTAGGCAGCCATCGCCAGTTCATACCTCACTTTTTTGCTTGCTTCCGCGAAATCCGCTTCCTTCACTAGACCTGATATTGAATACCGGTGCCCCCTGAAATCCACGTTCAGTTCAGTGATTTGGTTGAATTTGAAACTCTCCACGGGAACGCCGTTCTCATCCTTCAGCAGGTATTCACTGTATTTCTCGTTGCATGTTTGTTCCACTTCCTCCATCACCTTGAAGGCATCGTCCGGATTTTGCCTATAATTGAGGACGAGGCTTTCGTTCACCCTTCGCATTTTCCGGTTCCCGTTCTGAAGTTCCGTGATGCTACTATAAGAGATCGAATAAAGGTATCCGTCATACTGGCGGATCTTCAGGTGGCGTATGCTGATTTCCTCGATTTTTCCCTGACGATTTCCATTGATAATGACATAATCCCCGTGTTGGATCTGGCGCTCAAACAAGTAGGTCAGCCCCATAATATAATCCCGGATGATATGCTGGAAGATCAATGCGAAGGCACCCGCTAAAACAACCGAACCAGTGAAAATCTTTGTCAGGTCGAAGAAATGGCTAAGCACATAAACAAGGAAGAACACCAGTCCCAATACCTTTGTCATCTGGTTAGCGAATTGCTTAAATGTCTCTTCCCGCTTTCCATCCAAGATTTTCGTTTTATCAAAGAAAAGATTGATAGATTTGCGGATTAAATAAACCGTGAGTATAATCAGCAGTGCCACTGTTAAAATTTTTATGGGCAACTGCAGCAACTTCCCCGAGAAAAACATCCTACCAACTCCTACTTTCTTTAAACTATATAAAAGGAATGCGGATAAGGAGAAAAACCTTACCTTCCTAACAAACCTTAATGATAGCACGGTTCCATAAAAAAAAAATCCTCTCCGTGCTTCTTGGGGAACGACTATATTGCCAATAATGTATTTTCCGCTGCTAAATGGATATTAAAAGATATAGCGATAAAGGTCAATAAGGGAATTGAAACTTAATATTACTTAAAGCGTAATAAAGATAAAATAAATAGTTAAGCGATTGATTAAAGGGGAAAACCGATTGTCACATAAAATTTTTTCATAGCAATAGCAGGGGTAGTTCTGATCTTTTCAAGTATTTGTATGGGAAGTTCATTAGGGGATTCTTGGCTAATTAGCCAAGAAGACGGGATCGCTGATACTAGCCAATACAACATGATTGTTCAGACTTTTAATAATAACTTTGTTATTATTGGCAGCATACTATTTGGTGTATTTTAACTAGCGGGTAGCCTTAGTTAAACAAGCTTAAGGCAGCGATCATAATCATTATCTTGTTCTTCCACAATCGTGCGCTTTAGTTAAAGAGTGATTGCTGTGGCTATCCTTTTTGTTTTTTGTGCAGGTGGCAACAGTTATAGCTTACCAATGAGTAGATAAAATTCATAAACACGGTAAAAGACTTTTTTATAATGCAGTCAGTTTGTTTTATTACAATTATTACAATTAGTATATAACTTTTATTTAATAGGTAATATTTGGATTGTTGTGGTAGTCGGCTTTTAGAGTTACTGTAGTAAACGACATTTTTTTTAAACAACATACTTGTGTCTAACGACAACTCAGTCGGGACTTAAACAACTCGGTCGTGACCTAGAAACCAGTATTTTTAAACAAGGTTTTTGAT
>NZ_JBALNX010000100.1:30533-34292 GCF_036962035.1 Bacillus sp. JJ1773 | reverse complement strand
CAGAAATTGTTTCACAAAATTGAAGTAAAATAGCTTTAAGAAATAATTTCTAAAAATTTAGTAAATTTTTTCTTTATTAATTTTTACTTTATTGGCATAATGAATATAGAGAACTAGAAAAGTAGGTGAATAGTTTTATGACAGATAAAATGTATTCAATGAAGGAAGCAATGATTTTCAGCCAAAGAATTTCTCAACTTAGTAAAGCTTTATGGAAATCCATCGAAAAAGACTGGCAGCAATGGATTAAGCCCTTTGACCTAAACATCAACGAACATCATATTTTATGGATTGCCTATCACTTAAAAGGGGCATCTATTTCGGATGTGGCTAAGTTTGGAGTCATGCACGTATCAACAGCATTTAACTTCTCAAAAAAACTTGAAGAGCGTGGCTTTCTGAAATTTTCCAAAAAAGAAAGCGACAAAAGAAATACGTATATTCAGATTACTGCCGAAGGCGAAAACATTTTATTGCAATTAATGGAGACTTACGATCCAGATCAATATGCAGTGTTTTCAGGAGCAGCACCATTAAGAGAACTTTATGGGAAATTTCCAGAAATTATTGAAATCATGGCCATAGTGAGAAATATATATGGAGATGACTTTATGGAGATTTTTGAAAAATCATTTAATAATATTGAAAATGATTTCGTAGAGGAAGAAGGAAAGCTGCAAAAAAAAGAAAGCTCTCTTCAGGAATCAGTTTAATCTTTAAAGATATTTCACAAATTCGTCCATCAGAGGGATAAATAAACCTTGCTTTAAACAAGCTTGCACTGCTTCCTTCGGTTCAAGATCCTTATGTAACCTATAAGTAAATTTATTGTAAAGCGGATGAAAGTAGACAAACCCTTCCGCTTTTTGTTCTTCCAACTCTATGTTCAACTCTTCACATAGTCTGTAGAAATCTTCAACTTCCCTTTCAGCTAATGACTTTTCGACAATTAGTTTAAAAAATTCCAAATTTCTATTTTCGATCATCTTAAGTAAAAGCTTTTGCTGATATTCTAACTTGTTCATTCTCTTCATAACCTCATTTATATCCATTATTCACCTTTTCCTCCTAACCGTTTTAGACCATAATGTCTTATATTGTGAACAGATCGCTTCAATTAATATCAGCTATTATTCAAATATAAACTATACCATATTTTCGACAAAATCCATGATTTTTCCCTATTGATTTTTTTAGACATTCAGCGTAAAGTATCTTAGTAAGTTTGAAGGAAAAGATTTTAAAAGAAATGTAGAAAGTGAAAACTTTCATTGAAATTCCATTATTTCTTCTCGAACTTTATTTCTCCTTTTGGAGGTATGATACTATGAATTCATGGAAGACGATTAACTTTTCTAGACAGTATGGCTCGCACAGACTTTTCATTTTGTCTTCCTTAACGATGTTGCTGACATTTATTTTCGTATATGTGCCTGCGCAATTTTTATTTAATGCACATTCATTCTATGACAATTATTTTTACTTATTTATTCTCGGGCTTTGGCTAATTTATCCACTTCATAAGTTTTTTCATTATTTACCATTAGCTCATCATGTAAATAAAGTAAAAAAGGAACTATCAATAAAATATGGGATTTTGCCTGTCATTCATATAAAGGTTTTTGAACCGATTCCTAAATGGCAATTTATTTTTGCCCTTTTTGCACCTTTTATCGTTATTAATAGTATTTTGATTTTTGCTTGTTATATGTACCCTCATTATTTACATTATATTACCATCATACTTGCTTTTCATGCTGGCTTATGTCTTCCTGATTTTATTTGTGCAAAGAATGTGCTGTTCGCACCGAATTGTTCATATATTGAAGAGAATGATGATGGAATTGAAATATTGCTCCACAAAAACGATGAATAGAAGAAAAAGGTATCCGATATTGGATGCCTTTTTCATGAATTTGATAAAACCAAGTTTTCACAAGTCTTAAAGACTATCTTTTTTCCGTAAATTTTGTTATTGTAAATAACATACAATTGGATTTAGGCTGTCTGAATTGCTATTTACGCAAATAGCCCAGACCCTACCTTTTTTCTTCATAAATGCAAAGGAGGGAATCTTCGGTGATCTCCATATTTTTCATTATTTTTGCCGTCTTTATCCTATATAATATTAACAAAATGACCAATTCGCTTTGTCTCCAAAAGGAAATCCCTGAGGAGCGACAGCCTTCAGTGTTTAGAACGATTAATATTTTAATAACAATTCTTCTCATATCGTCATTTGTAGAGATTCTTTATGCTTAAATAATGTAGAAAAAGCGGCGGATTATACTTCCCGCCGCTTTTTCATTTAGGATGGATGAATCTTTATGTCGAAGTCTCTATAGCCAAGATGCTCCAATGATGATTAATAGGATAAACAAAACAACAATTAAGGCAAATCCGCCTCCGAATCCATGTCCAACTCCTTCTGACATAATGCTTCCTCCTTTCCTGCTTGCAAAACAGTTATCTTACCACCAAGAAGCGCCAACAATTATTAATAAGATGAATAGCACTACAATTAGTGCAAATCCACCTCCGAAACCAGCACCCATGAGGCACCCTCCTTTCATGTTGCTAAAATATACTATTCAACGAACACCCTCTTCGAATAGGCACCTATCATCATAATCCGAAAATTATTGGGTTTTAATCTTTAGTGCTTTGATAAAAGTGTCTTTGTAGTATATGACCCCACTTTAATTAAGAATAGTCAGTTACCTACAGGAGAGAATCTAAATAAATTTTTTAAACTTCAACAGGTTATTGTTTTTGTTCTCCAATTCATTTGTGGTATAGTAGGTTTTATGAAATTGGTTATTGAAATAAATTTTCCTAGGAGTGTTCAACATGAAAAAATGGATTGTTACCCTCACATTAACAGCTGGGGTCTTAGGCTTAACTGCTTGTAATGGTACTAATAATGCGAGTGATTCAGATGTAGTAGTTCAGACAAAGGCTGGAGATATTACAAAGGACGAGCTTTATGATGCGATGAAAGAAAAAACTGGCGAGGCAGTTCTTCGTGAGCTAGTTTATGAAAAGGTCCTTTCAAAAAACTACAAAGTATCTGATAAAGAGTTAGATGAAAAAATTGACGAACTTAAAGAACAGCTTGGTCCAAATTTCGAGATGGCCCTTCTTCAATATGGCTATAAAGATGAAGCTGAGCTCAAAGACACCTTTAGAACTGGCTTAATGCAGGAAAAGGCAGCTATTAAAGATATAAAGGTAACTGAAAAGGAACTAAAAGAATACTACGATAATTACAAGCCTCAAATAAAGGCAAGACATATTCTTGTCGAAGATGAAAAAACAGCTAACGAAGTAAAGAAAAAGCTTGATGAAGGAGCTAAGTTCGAGGATTTAGTGAAGGAATATTCAAAGGATCCTGGTTCTGCAGCTAACGGTGGAGATCTTGGGTGGTTTGGTCCGGGAAGAATGGTTCCTGAATTTGAAAATGCAGCGTATGCGTTAAAGGTTAATGAAATTAGTGCGCCTGTGCAATCACAGCATGGATACCATATTATTCAAGTAACAGAGAAAAAAGAGAAAAAATCCTTTGATGAAATGAAAGAGAAAATGGAATATGATTTAAAGGTTTCAAAGCTTGATGCGGATAAAATTCAGAAGGCAATGGAACGTGAATTAAAGGATGCAAACGTGAAGATAAATGACAAGGATTTAAAGAGTATTTTAGAGACCCCTGAAGCTGCTCAACAATAATTTTACAAATAAAGACCCCGGACAGCTTATATA
>NZ_JBALNX010000100.1:30119-30460 GCF_036962035.1 Bacillus sp. JJ1773 | reverse complement strand
TATATAAGCTGTCCGGGGTTTAATTTTTAGAGGTTGTTCATCCTAATGACTGCTGATTGGTTCTTCTCGCCTCCCTTTCCTTTTCAATCCTTTCGATATAAACTCTGCCTTCAAGCTCGATGCTTTCATTTTCTACTCTTCTTTCTTCTCTTCCTGCCTTAATCGCCATATAGGCACTAAGGAGAATCCCAATAGCGATAAAATAAACCCAAAATGGTATGATCATGACAATCATCTCCCTCCTATTTGTCTAGCTTCAGCGCCTACCCCCGACGTACAGGACGTACTAGTGTCGACAATGCGACAGGACAAGGAAAGCTTTGTCAGCGACACATCGCACG
>NZ_JBALNX010000100.1:22644-30049 GCF_036962035.1 Bacillus sp. JJ1773 | reverse complement strand
GAGCTCACCTTTCCGAGAGTCTTATCTTGTGCTTGTCGGGGGTGGACACAAAGGATAGCTTCTGCGAATAATCATCGCAGGAACAATTGTCCTTTGATTGTTCCGAAGGCGCTTACGCTTTTCTATTTGAATGGTTGTCCACTCTTTTATAAAATATTTATGTTTTTCAAATAGAAATATGAATAAACAGCAAAAAATCGTCCTGCCAAATATGGAGGACGATTTTATTATTATTTATGGAAAGCAGGTTTATAAAATGATCTATTATCAAGTGCGAAGACTCTTTCAGTAAATTCACCTGGTTTTACCCGTTCAAGCGCACGGTCAAGCATATTCATTTTAGCGTCTAGATTATCAATATAATGAAGAATTTCCGCCTCTTTTATGAGCGGAGGCTTAGGGCTTCCCCATTCTGCCTTTCCGTGATGGGAAAGGACTAAATGCTGCAGAATAAGAACTTCTTCTCCTGTAATGGATAGCTCTTCTGCTGCTTTGCCAATTTCGTTAACCATGATCGTTATGTGGCCAAGTAAATTTCCTTCTATCGTATAAACGGTTGAAATTGGGCCAGATAGCTCAATGACCTTTCCTAAGTCATGGAGAATAATTCCCGAGTATAATAGATCTTTATCCAGACTTGGATAAAGGCCCGCTATCGCTTTTGCTAAATCAAGCATAGAAACTACATGATAAGCTAATCCTGAAACAAATTCATGATGATTTTTCGTTGCTGCCGGATATTCCAAAAATGCCTGCTGATGCTTTTTTAATAAATGACGCGTAATTCTCTGGAGATTTGGATTTTGCATTTCAAAAATGTATTGAGTGATTTTACTAATCATTTCGTCAGTACTTAAAGGGGCTGTTTCAAGAAAATCAGCCAGTTTAACAGAATCACTTGAGGAGGCTGGGCGTATTTGTCTAATTCTGAGCTGATTACGCCCCCGATAGTTTAATATATCACCCGAAACTTTAACAATGGTCTCCGGCATATAGATCTTTTCATCACCGTCAGACACATCCCAAAGCTTCGCCTCTATTTCTCCACTCTGATCTTGAAAAATAAGGGTTAAAAAAGGCTTTCCATTACTTGCAATTCCTTTTGTTGCATTTTTTATCAATAAAAAAAGTTCGATCTGTTCACCAACTTCGTAATAGACAATTCCTTTTGACATAAGTGGTCCAACGCTCCTTTCTATTAAAATAGTATATCATAGACAGATAAGAGTCTAACAGAAATCGATGGATAACCCATTGATTCCCTTTCAGTTTATCGCAGATTAACGGGCTGTAAGACCCTTAATGAATAGAAGTTGATAAAACGAAAATTTCTATGTGGAGGATCAACAGCCCGTAAAGGCCCGATTGGTTCAACTAACAATCAGTAGGGGATGATGGTCAACTCAATTAAAGCCATGTCCTAATGTCTTTGTAGGATTAGCAAGACCTGTACATCAGACCCCCACTGATTGAAGTTTCACTTTATTGGCATTCCCATCTCTTTACCAACTTCAACGATCTGCTCATCTGAGAAATAGGTTAATAAATGCTGATGGCAAGTAAAAAACAGAACCTGGCGCCCGTTTAATTGCTTAAGCAATTGAATAACTTTCTTTGTTCGATGTTGGTCAAAATTAACAAAGCTGTCATCAATAATGATAGGAAAAGAGAACTTTCCATAAATGGTAACTGCTAAAGCAAGCCTTAATGACACATAAACCTGTTCGGCCGTTGCTTGGCTTAGCTCATTGGCTTCAAATAATTGCTGATCCTTCCTTTGTATAAGGAATCCGCTTCCCTCTTGTTTTGGAAAGATTTTTATGTATCTGCCATCTGTTAAATACTTCAGATTTTCCTCTGCTTTTTCAAGCATTTTCGGAAGTCTCTCATTTTTAAATCGTTCAATCGTATGATTTAACATATCCTTTGCCAGAGCAAATTTGGCCCATTCACGTGCCCCTATGTCTAATTCTGACTGCTTATGCTTATATAAATGTAATAAATCAGCATAAGTGCCTCCTTCTTCTAACAATTGAATTTCATATTTTACCTTTGCGATGTCGCTTTGCAATATAGGAATATTTTCTTCATGCATTTTATGCTTTGTTGTATTGCTGTATATTCGTTCATCTAAATCAGCAATTTCCCGAAAAGATTCCATTTCCTGTTCATTTAACATGGCAATCTTTAACTGCCTCTGTAAATGAAGCAATTGTTCCTCGAGCGTCCGTTTCCTCTCATCAAGTTTTCCAGTTTCCCGGAAAGACTTTTCAGTTGTTACAAATGCTTGTTGAAATAGCTCTTCTTTTTTCCGTTTGAAATGATTCCATTCTAGCTGATTTTTCTGTCTTTCTTCCTTTAGTTCATTAAACTTTTTCTTTCTTCCTTCATAAGCCATATTCTTTTCGATTTCTTCCTTTAATCGTTTTCTTAACGTATATGCCATTTCTTGAATGCTCGAATAAGTCAATCCTAAAAACTCATTACATTGATGCTCGATAGCTTCAACGATTTCATTAATTTTTGCTGTAATTAATTGATGCCTATCAATAGCCATTTTCTTTTCACGATAAAGCTTTTTTAGCTGTTCGATTAGCTCAAAGGCATCAGATAAATAGGCAAGGGAAATTTCTCTAGGCAAAAATAAGCCTTTTCCAAGTTCGATCATTTCCCTTTCAGCCTTAGCCATTTCATTTTCCCAAGTTTCATAGTCCAATAATACCCTTTCATATTGAGCATTTCTTTCTGTCCATTGAACTTTGAACTGAGTCAGCTGTCCTAATTGATTCCTGTCTTTAACAATGTCATGATCCGCATTTGCCGATTTCTTATTAAACAGATAAATTGAAAAAACAAGTCCAATGACACCAAGCAAAATGATTGGTAGTGTTGATTCGAATATCCCCCAAGCAATCAAGACGGAAAAAAGTATCGAAAATATTGTGAATTGAGTCCTTTCTTGAACTCTTTTTCTCCGAATGTTTTCTTCCAAAGTTTTTATTTCTGTTTCAGACTGAAGCTTTTTTTCATACTCCTTTATTTTATCTTCGATTTCCTCAAGCATCTGCTTTTCATTATTAAATCTTTCATCAAGGTCAATTTTTTTCAAATCGAGCCGCCGATATTTTTCCTGAGCGTTTTTGACTTTTTCCTTCATAAAGACACTTGTATTAATAGAGATTAGATCTTTATCTTCAATGGTTAAATGAAGCTTTTCTCTTACACTTAATTCTTCGTCCTTTAGCTGTGCACACCTTTCTTGCAGTTCCTTTTCTTCGTGTTCAAGCCTTTCATATAATAACAGGCTTTCGACAGCCTTAATGATTTCATGCTCCTGACCTAGCAGATTGATATCAGGTATGTTACTTCTAAGCTCCTCCGCTAAAACAGACAGCCGATCGGTAAGGCTAGAAATTTGCCCTTCCAATGGCTTCATCAGTTCTTCAATTCGTTCTAATTTTGAAAGACCATCAATAGGAAATTGAATATCCTCATACTCCTTTAATTCCTCTAAAATGGCCATTTCCTCTAGCTTGAGCGGCTGAATTTGCATCCAGGCTTCTAATTTTAGTTTCATCGAATGGAGCAGGGCTTGTTCTGCTTGTGTATCTGTCAGTTCTTTTTCTAAACGTTCTTTTTCACTTTTGAGTTTCCAATAATGCTCATTTTGCTGCTCTGCCTTTTTTAATTCACTGCGCAGATGCTTTAGCTCTCTAAGCTTTTCATTTAAGTATGGTTTTTTGCCATTTGGTTTAAATCGGCCATCCATTTCCTTTTGCAATGAATTTTCAGCACGAACAAGCTGATCTGTTCCTAAAGCTCCAGCCGAAAAGAGGAATTTCCCTAGATCTTCTCCTTTTATATGATGTGCATTTTGAATACCATGTATATTAAATGAAAAAATCGATTGAAATAAGGTTTTATCAACACGATGTAGAAGGTCTCTAAGAAGCTCTTCTCCTCCCCTAGTTCCATCCTCAAGCATCACATTTACATCTCCCGAGGCTTTCCCTTTAACCCTTTCTATGATCACGATCCCTTTTTCGTCTATATCTACAGTCATCCTGCCGCCGTATTTTGTGCCCTCTTTTGGTTCATATCTCAGCTCTGATTGAAGCTTCGTTGGGAATCCAAATAAAATACTATGAATAAATGACATAATCGTTGACTTCCCCGCCTCATTTTCTCCAAATAGAACTTGAAACTCATGCATATTTGTCATTTTCAAATCTGTAAATTTCCCAAAACCATAAATATGGATATCCTTAATTTTCATCCAATCACCTCCTATTGCTTATATAACATATTAACTAATAGTCTCTCTGCCTCTTTGGCAATCTCACTTTTCTCCTCATCTGATATGCTGTGCAGAAGCCTTCTTGCATCTGGATGACTAAATAAAGTTGAAATGCTGCTGTCTAAGATGTCATATTGGTCTGCTGTCATAAAAAGCTCCGCGTAAAATTCCGATTCATTTGCCAATTGCTCTCGAGTCCAATCGGCTTTTTCATTTATTGTTAAGCTAGAAACCCAAACAAACGCCTCTTCTTCCCATTCATCTTCCTGCAAAGCAGCTAATAAATCCCCATTCGTTATGCTACTCATATCCTGTTTTGGCAGATTAACATCATTTAAGTCCAACGATACAATGGTTCCTTTATTTTCTACCCTAATCTCCTGCATTAGACTTTTGCAAATATCATATATCTCTTGAAATGATGAAGCCTTGGAGACATCTACTTTCACTTCCTCCCAAAGAACTGCTGAAGTTTCAATAAACTGCAGCTCCGCCTCTTCCTCTGTTAATTGAACTAAGTAACAGCCCTTACTCCCTGTCTCCTTTCGATTCCTTCCTTGAACATTTCCTGAGTAAATAACTGGAGGATATGTATGCAAGGTTTGGCGTTTATGTATGTGGCCAAGAGCCCAATAGTCAAATTCCTTATCAAGTAAATCCTTGATCGAAAAAGGGGCATATTTATCGTGTTCGTTATTCCCTTCCAAATGACCATGGATAATCCCAATATGAAAATCCGCTCCCTGTTTCTTTTTATAATGATTGATCATTTTATCGTACACATGCCTTCTAGGATAGCTGAATCCATAAAGATGGACAGACACATTTTCATTCTTAACAAACCTGACTCCCTCTATCTCATGAGAGAAAATGTGGACATTATTTGGCATGGCTAGATGTGTCCAATTTCCTTCCATATGGTCATGATTTCCATGAACAACATACACAGGAATATTTTTTTCCTTCAGGCGCTCCATTTCTTTACGAAATCTAATCTGGGCACGAATACTGCGATTCTCCCCATCAAATAAATCACCTGCAATAATGACAAAATCCACTTGATGGATTAAGGCATTGTCTATAACTGTCTTTAATGCCTCAAAAGTGCTGTTTTGAAGTTTACTAAATATTTTCTGGGGCAAGTTCATTAACCCGATCATTGGACTATCCAAATGCAAATCTGCAGCATGGATAAATGTCACCTTTTTCATTTGATAACCTCTCGATCTTTTTCCCCTAATTTTACCCTATTCTAAATACGAATGCACGTTCTTACAATCTAAACATTTTAGATAAGATCAAAGACTATTCTTTCTTTAAATTTCTCCGCTATTAACAAGATTTGCCTACATAGTCTCCTATCCTCTGTAGGCATCTTGCTTATATGGATAAACATACTTTTTGACTAAAATGGATGTTTGTCCATATCCCGCTTCATTAGGATGAATATAAATATGGTATATAGGACACGCAGGGTAGATGTCCTTTCGAGTATAAGGAGAGAAATAACATGACTTTCGAAATTGGTATGACTATATTTGTCTTTATTGTCACAATGTTAGTCATTTTTTGGAGACCAAAAGGGTTAAATGAGGCGTGGCCAGCTTCTGTTGGAGCCCTGATTATTTTACTTACAGGGATTGTATCAAAAGCAAACATTCTCGATATTATAGATAAAATTGGCGGTGCCTCAATTACGATTATGGCAACCATTGTCATGGCTGTCATACTAGAAAGCTTTGGATTTTTTCACTGGGCAGCTGCCAGACTTGCAAATTTATCAAGGGGTTCTGGCTATAGGCTATATTGGTATATTCAATTACTATGTTTCTTAATGACACTATTATTTAATAATGATGGCAGCATCCTAATTACCACTCCTCTATTAATCATCCTTCTTAGAAATCTACGGCTAAAACCACATCAAATGATCCCCTATTTATTGAGTGGAGCTTTAATCGCTACTGCATCTAGTGCACCAATCGGCGTAAGTAATATTGTCAATTTAATAGCTTTAAAAATTATAGACATGTCGTTATATATGCATACGGCCATGATGTTTGTACCAGCGACATTGGGATTATTATTTATGGCAACGATTATGTTTCTAGTTTTAAAGAAGAAGCTTCCAAAGCAATTGCCGGCCACAAAGGATGAAATAGACGAGGTTTTTTTCACAAAGCATTTTCATCCTCTAAAAAAGTCACTATCTGTTGAAACGAAAAAGAAGAGAACAAAACTAATGATAAAAGTATTATTATTTGTTTTCGTCATGCGCTGCTTGCTTTTCGTTGCATCCTATTTAGCTATTCCGATTGAATTAGTCGCTGTATTAGGATCACTCGGCTTGCTTATGTGGAGATGGTATCATTTAGGAACAAATCCAGTAGATATCATAAAGAAAACACCATGGCATATTCTCATATTTGCTTTTTCAATGTATGTGATCATTTATGGGCTTAATAATGTGGGGCTTACAGAATTACTCGTTCAAACTTTTGAACCAATTGTAAATAGAGGATTGTTTCAAGCAAGCTTTATAATGGGCGGACTCGTTTCCATCCTTTCCAACATATTTAATAACCATCCAGCATTAATGATCGGGACCATTACTTTGACTGAAATGGGACTAGATGCGATTACATTAAAGACCATTTATTTAGCTAATATTATTGGCAGCGATATGGGATCCTTATTACTGCCAATCGGGACACTCGCTTCCCTCATTTGGATGCATATATTGAGGAAATATAAAATTAAAATAAAATGGAAGGACTATCTTAGTGTATCCATCCTTGTCATTCCAATCTCTACAATCGTTACATTGTTTCTTCTCTACTACTGGGTGCAGATGGTGTTTGCATAAGGAGAAATGCAGAAGCGCCTTCGGAACAATCAAAAGACAGATTGTTCCTGCGATGATTATTCTTAGGAGCTTTCCTTAGCGATCACCCCCGACAAGCACAAGACGAGCCTCTCGGAAGGGTTACCCTTTACCTTTCTGGGAGGATTGGCTTGTGACCTCGAGGTCGACAAAAACGCGACGTCCTCCCAAAAGCTTCACTTTTGGTCGTGCGATGTGTCGCTGACGAAGCTTTCCTTGTCCTG
>NZ_JBALNX010000100.1:7200-22613 GCF_036962035.1 Bacillus sp. JJ1773 | reverse complement strand
GGCGCTGGAGCTAGACAAAAAGAAGGCTCTGCATTGTGCAGAGCCTTTTAATCTTTTATTCATTTTTCGTAAGCTGCAAAGCCTTTTTAATATCCTTAAAGGAGTTTGATTTGCCATACATGAGAACTCCCCCTTTATATACCTTTGCACCGAATATGGCCAAAATTACAATCGTGATGATCAATATCGCAATGCCTAATAACGGCTCCCAGACTGGCAATGTCAGCATTCCTACCCGCATAAACATAAGCATCGGCGTGAAAAATGGAATATAAGAGGCAATCGTCATAAAAGACGTATCCGGCTGGCTTAGTCCAAACATGGATATCATAAATCCTGCCACAACAAGCATCGTCATCGGCATAATCATTTGTTGGACATCTTCAATCCGGCTGACAAGCGATCCAAGAAATGCAGCTAATGTTGCATATAAGAAGTATCCTAGTAAAAAGAATACGAGAGCATAAATAATAGACGAAATCGGAATATCACTAAACCCGAAAACTTCGAAAAAACCGCCTTGCATGCTTTCCATATTTCTCTTTACAAAATAAAAACCAACAACTAGGATAATTCCCATTTGCGTTAAACTAAGCAAGGCTATTCCAATAATCTTTGCAAACATTTGCTTAACAGGTGCTACGCTTGAAATAAGAATTTCCATTACACGTGAGGATTTTTCTGTAGCAACCTCCATGGCAATCATATTCGCGTATAAAATAACAGCGAAATAAATGATAAAGAGCAGGACATAGACGAGCCCTCTTGCCTGGTTTAATTCTTCTTCCGTTTTTGCATTTTCTTCAAGTGCGATTTTACTAAAGGAAACTGGCTCATAGAGCTTGCCTAATTGATCCTGAGATAAATTTATTTTTGAAGCTGCAAGCTCTGTCTTTATTTGCTGCAAGTAGTGCTGAAGTTCTGAAGAAAGTGCAGTATCAGCAATGCTTCTTGCTTTATAAGCGGCTTCCGGCAACCCTTCCGGATTATGGGATAGGATGAGCAAGCCTTCATATTCATCCATTTTCACTGCGTTTTCTGCATCTTTTACACTACCATTAAAGGTTTTAAGCTGAATATCACTATTGTTCATTTTCAATTGGTTCAATAAAGGATTGATTAGTTCTCCCGTTTCGTCTATGACAGCTATCGTTTCTTCAGATCCTTCACCTTTATTGAAAAAGTCCATAATTCTAGACATATTAGTTAGGCCCGCTACAATTAGCACTGTGATAAGCGTTGTAATAATAAATGATTTTGTTTTGAGCTTGGAAAAGTATGTATGACCAAGAATGATCCAAAAATTACTCATAGGAAGCACCCACCTTCTCAATAAAAATATCATTCAATGAAGGCTCTTCAAGTGCAAACTTTCGAATAAATCCTTTTCCAACAATCTCCTTCAAGACTCTCTCTGCAATGTCTTCACTTTCGATTTGCAAATGGATGCCTTCAGTCGTTTGCCGAGCCCTTGAAACTCCAGGATAATTCTTTAAATTCTCAAGGCTGAAGTCAGCATGAATAACTAAATTCTTTTTCCCGAATGAACGTTTGATTTCTTTTAGGGCCCCTTTCACAACTGGCTTCCCTCTATGCATGATGCACAAATGCTCACACATTTCTTCCACATGCTCCATGCGATGGGAAGAGAAAACAATCGTAGTCCCTTTATTCTTCAATTCAATAACAGCATCTTTAAGCTGTTCCACATTTACTGGATCTAAACCGCTAAAAGGTTCATCGAGAATTAATAATTTTGGTTTATGTATGACCGCTGTAATAAATTGGATTTTTTGTTGGTTCCCCTTAGAAAGCTCCTCGACTTTTTTATCCACATATTCAGGTACTTTAAACCGGTTCAGCCAGTAGTCAAGCTCCTTCAATATTTCTTGTTTATGCATTCCCCTTAATCTCGCTAAATAAACAATTTGATCCTTAACCTTAAGCTTCGGGTATAACCCTCTTTCCTCTGGCAGGTACCCAATAATCGGACTAGTAGAATAATCAATCCGTTTTCCGTCCCATGTGATATTCCCTTCACTTGCATCAATTAAGCCAAGAATCATTCGAAAAGTTGTCGTTTTTCCCGCTCCGTTCGCCCCAAGAAAGCCAAACATTTCTTTTTCGGGAATCGTTATTGAAAGGTCATCAACAGCTGTAAACTTTCCAAAGCGCTTTGTTACATGCTCTAATTTTAATCCCATTTCATACTCCTCCTATCCTCTTACTTATACGATTAATATAGAAAAAAGGTTCAAATACTTTTTTTCCTATTTGATCTCCATTAATAAAGACTTTGCACAAATCCGAAAATTATGGAAAAATAATAGTAATCACTATTATTAGGATCAAGGAGGATTTTTTATGAAGACATATAAATTAACTGTTTTTGAAAAAAGTGGAGAAAAGCTTTTAGACGAGGCCTTTCAAGCAGGAGATGATATAGAGGCAAAAGGGAAGTGCGAGCAAATGATAAAGGAAAAAGGCTTCGATGAAAAAACATATCGCTGCACTTCTCCTTCTGGGAAACTCATTTTATTTCATTCTTAATTGACTTAAATGGCGATAGCAAAAAAGAACTGAAGCTAACCTTTTTGCTTTTCGCTCACATTATTTTCCGATAAATACAGGTTTTCTTTTTTCGATGAACGCTTGAATGCCCTCTTGGTGATCTTGCGTTTGCGTCATTTTATACTGACCCGCTTTTTCAAGCTCGAGGATTTTATTTAGTTCTGGGAGGTTTTTTTCTATAAAGATTTTTTTCGTTTCAATCATGGCTTTTACTGGGCTTCTTAGCCAAGTATTTATTTTTTTGTCTAGTACATTGTTCAGCTCCTCTTCAACTGCCTCATGAATAAGACCTAGCTGATAAGCCTCATCAGCAGCTAATGGCCTCCCTTCCCAAATGAGGTGCTTTGCTTTATCTTCTCCAAGACGCTTTTCTAAGAAATAATGGGCCGCACCATCAGGAATTAAGGCGATTCCAATAAAATTCATCGCAATCTTGCTCGATTTCTCAGCTATCACATAATCAGTCGCTAAGGCAAGGCTAAGACCAAGACCTGCAGCTGCACCCGAAATTGCACTAATTGTTAATTTAGGCATGCAATAAAGCTCTTTTACGACTGTACTAATGCTATCCATCACCTCAGGAAAGGCACTTTTATCAGTTGACGATAACATCGTTTTAATGTCTCCCCCTGAACAGAAAGCCCGTCCTTTTCCTGTCAAGACAACAATATCAACCTCATCAACAGTAGTAACCTTCTTTAATACAGCAGCCAGATCCTTAAGCATTTCTACGCTTAACGCATTAAGGGAATCTGGTCTGTTCAGCTCAATTGTAGCCACACGCCCATGAATTACCAAATTTACTGTTTCAGTTCCAAAGTCAATAGTCAATCTAACCCCTCCCTTTCTTTAAATCTAATTATAATGGCTTTCATCATATTTAAAAACTTAAATGAACGATTATTCATAATATTTTTGATGATAATTTGAACAGCCAAAATGAGAAACGACCGTAAAAAAATACGGCCGCATACTTTACCTATTTTGTCTCGGTCAGATCCTTTTGTACCTGATCTCTTAGTGCTATCTTCAGAAACTTGCCAACGGAGGTTTTCGGTATTTCATTTAAGAATAATATCTCATCTGGAAGCCACCATTTGGCAAATTGCGGCTTTAAAAATTCCAATATTTCTTGTTTGTCTACTTTACCTTGATAAGCTTCTTTTAGGACTACACACGCAACTGGACGCTCCTGCCATTCTTCATGAGGTACAGCTACTACTGCTGCCTCAAAGACAGCCTCATGTGCCATCAAGGCGTTTTCAATATCAACAGAGGAAATCCACTCTCCGCCACTCTTAATCAAATCCATCGTTCGGTCGACAATTTTCATAAAGCCTTCCTCATCGATAGTGACCACATCCCCTGTGTAGAGCCACCCATCACGAAACGCCTCAGACGTTCGTTCGTCCTTATAATATTCTGAGGCAATCCAAGGTCCCCGAATAGCAAGCTCCCCCATTTCCTTTCCATCCCAAGCTGCTTCCCCATCCTTCCCGACAATTTTCATTTCAAGTCCTGGAACGAGAATGCCCTGCTTTGCTTTCAAGTCTAGACGCTCCTCATAGGAAAGCTCTTCCTGATAGCTTTTTAAGGTAGAAATTACGACTAATGGACTCGTTTCAGTCATCCCATAAGCATGCATGAAAGGAATATTGTGCTTCTGTTCAAAGGCTTTGATCATCCCTTTCGGTGCTGCAGAACCGCCACATAGGACTGAACGCAGTGAGCTCATATCATACTTGTTTTCTTCAAGCTCCTTTAATAATCCCAGCCAAATCGTTGGAACACCTGCTGTTATGGTCACCTTTTCCTCTTGAATGAGTTCAGCTAATAGCCTTGGAGTAAAATACGGACCCGGCATAACTAGGTTTGTGCCAAACCAAACAGCTGCAAACGGCAATCCCCATGCATTAACATGGAACATCGGAACGACCGGCATGGCAATATCCTTCTCACTAACCCCAGCACTATCTGCCATTCCTAATGCCATACTGTGAAGGACGATTCCGCGATGAGAATAGATGACACCTTTTGGATTCCCTGTCGTGGCTGACGTATAGCACATGCCAGCTGGAGCATTTTCATCAAGATCATCTGGATACTCATAGTCACCCGTAGCCTCTTCAAGTAACTGCTCGTAATGGTAAACAGGAGATAAAGTTGTTTCAGGAAGCTCTTCATCATCCGTCATGATGATAAATGCTTTCACATTCGGCAACTTGTCCTTTACCGCTTCAATCAACGGGAGGATATCTGAGTCAATTAAAAGAACTTTATCCTCTGCATGATTAATAATAAAAACAATATGCTGCGGAGATAGGCGAATATTAATCGTATGGAGTACGGCCCCGCTGCATGGAATCGCAAAATACGCTTCCAAATGGCGGTGGTGATTCCAAGCTAGAGTCCCTATCTTATCTCCTCTTTCCACTCCTAGCTTTTGGAGACTTTCAGCAAGCCTTCTTGTCCGGTCAGCTATCTGCTTATATGTAAACCGCTGAATCCCGCTCGCTGTTCTTGATACAACCTGTTTCTTTGGAAAAAATCTTTCCGCTCTCTTGATCATTTGCGTCATTGTTAAAGGTGTTTGCATCATCATATTCGATTCCTCCCTTAAATTAAGCGCTTACATTCTATTCAATGAAGTGTATGATCTTTTGTACCTAAAACATTCTATTTAATTTAGAAAAACCCTTCTTATTTTCTAAATTTTCAAAAATATCATCATTAAGAAAAACCCCTGCTGTTTTAAACAAGGGTTTCTTGTGTATCAAATAATTCACTTAATAATCTCAACTTCTCATCTGTGTATTTCTCAAAGCTTTCATTGTATGTTTTTGGGTCCTTCGGATTGGCAAATTGTGTGATTTTCCCTGTGGTCGGATGGACAAATTTACTAGCTGCGCCACAACCCAGACCAATTATCGTCTGCTGCTCTTCCATGATCATAATATTATAGATACTGTCCTGACCGGGAAGTGAGTAGCCAACATTCTCAAGATTGCCAAGGATATTTTTTTGTCTATATAAATAATATGGGGTATAGTTATGCTCTTTTGTCCAATTCTCAGCCGTGTCCATCATCTTTTCAATTTCATTTCGATCGGCTACCTTGTATTTTTCCTTGTTTTTCGTCATTTCGGAAGCACGTTTGAAAGAAAGAGTATGCACAGTAAGCGATTCTGGCAAGAGCTTTTCTGTTTCACTTAGTGTGTGTGAAAATTCCGGCATGCCTTCACCTGGGAGCCCAATAATTAAATCCATATTAATATTATTCATGCCCATATTTCGTGCTAAATGGAACTTTTCTATCGTTTCTTCAACAGTATGATGTCTTCCAATCGCTTTTAATGTTTCCTGAATATAGGACTGCGGATTAATGCTAATCCGATCTATTTTCCACTTTTTTAACACTTCGAGCTTTTCAGTTGTGATCGTGTCCGGCCTTCCTGCTTCAACGGTAATTTCACGTATCTTTTCCACATCAGGGAATGAGGTATACATTTCTTCATAAAGCATATCCATCTCTTCAGCGGTAATACTTGTAGGGGTGCCCCCGCCGTAGTAAACTGTCGTGATTTTCACCTTATTTTCTTTAAGCCAGTCCCCAACCTTCCTCATTTCATAATGAAGACCTCCTAAGAATGAATCAACAGACCCTTGCCGTCCATTAATGGCATAAGCCGGGAATGTACAATAGGCACACTTTGTTGGGCAGAATGGAATTCCAATATAAATGCTGACTTCATTTTGAAGCTCATAAAGGTCAGGTACAACAGTCAGTTGCCTGTCAACAATTTGCTGCATAAGCTGGATCTTTTCATCTGTAATTAAGTAATCCTCTTTTAATTGATGATGTGCCTCGGCCATAGGTGTTTTCATTTTCATATGGCGATGCAGAAGCTTTGTTGGACGGATTCCAGTAAGGATTCCCCACTTTTGACTAATGCCAGTCCACTCTTGTAGAACCTTTAAATATACATGGGAAACGGCAGTTTTAATTTGCTTAAAATGCTCTTTCTCTGACTCTGTATCTATTAATAAAGCTTCATAGGATGCTGCCTTCTCCATCCTATCCCGATCTGTAAGCGAAGCTTTAACACGAATAGATTCTTTTGCTTCCAGATTAATAACGATCTTTAAATCCTCATCATGATGAGAATTCAAGGACACTTGGCATTCCTCAAAAAATAAATTTGCGATCAGTTGAAGCGGACGCAGAAACCGCTCATCTTGTAACCCTGTAACTAAAATTTGCAATGCAATCACCTTTTTATCAATATAGTGAAACTACCATCAAAATAGATTTGATGGCAGTTAGAATTGTATTATTATGAACCTATTTAAGTGTACAGAAATGATTATTTAAGGTCAATATGTAAAGAGCTGATCTGTTAAGATCAACTCCTTTTGAATAAAACTATTTCAATAAATTCATTTTCTTCAAAAATTCAATCGGATGCTGCTTTCTGAAATGCTCCTTCACCATATAGGTGACGCCGTGCTGATTATTCAGACGAGTGACCCAATCCGCTGCTTTTTTAACTTCTACAGGTGCATTTCCCATGGCAACACCGAGTCCGGCAGCTTCAATCATGCCAAGATCATCGAGGCCATCCCCAATCACAACCATTTCACTGCGGGCAATATCTAAGTGGTCTCCTAAATACAACAAACCATTAAGCTTGGAAACTCCAGCTGGTATTATATCGATACGGAGATTGTTCAGCTGGAGAATATCAATTTCTGAAAACATCCCTTTTATGGCTGCCGTTGCATCCAATTGATCTGTTTCATCCTCAAAATAAACTTCTATTTTCGGAGGATTGGCAGGGTCATCGAGGATCGTATCACTTAAGGAATCGACAAATTGCTGAGAATAAAAAATCGGATCTCCTGATGAAAAGACGGTCTTAGCCAGCATATTATGATTTAGCTTAGATTTGTTGGCTAACGAATATTTTTCATGAACCAATCGAATCTGACAGGAAAATCCTTCAAGCAACCTCACAATTTCATAAGTTACATCCTCTGCAATCCGCCTGACAAAAATGGGTTTATCCCGTGAGCTGGCAATATAAGCTCCACTATGTGCTACAATGGATGAGTCTAATTTTAGTGCTTTTGCCACTTTTTTTGCGGATGGAAAGCTTCTTGCCGTTACTAGTGTTACATAGATACCTTTTTGCTGCACATATTCGATCGCTTCTTTTGTAGATTTATGAAGTCTTCCATTTGATTGAAGAAGAGTGCCATCAATATTTAACGCTAACAGCCTGTAAATCATCATATTTCCCCCTATTCGTGGAGTGTAAAATTGTCCTATTACACTTTTATGAAAGGAGAAAAAGGAATAGAACAATCCCTGTGAAAACTTCATCCCCTGAAAAATTTACCAATTTAAAAAATGTATAAAGAGTAATTATTCAATTAAAAATAGGATTGTAACATTTAATTACACCAAAGGAGATGATTTACATGGCAAGAAGCAACAATTCAAATCAGCTAGTAGTACCAGGAGTTTCTCAGGCAATTGAGCAAATGAAGTACGAAATTGCAACAGAATTCGGTGTGAACCTTGGCCCAGAAACATCTTCAAGAGCTAATGGTTCAGTTGGTGGAGAAATTACGAAGCGCCTTGTACAAATGGCTGAGCAGCAGCTTGGCGGCAGGTTTTAAAGAATCAACTCAATAATTATATATGAAAAACCGCTCCTAAAATAAGGAGCGGTTTTCATATCCAAATATGGAATTAACCTAGTGGTCCATATAATTCTTCAAGTGGTTTCATAATGATTTTATTTAACTCAGCAATAAGCATGCTCATCCTCTGCTCTGCTTCCATTAGCTTGGCTATTTTAGGATTTTGCTGTACGAGTGCTACAGATTTTTGTGCCTGCTCAACCTCTGCCTGAGATATATCCTGCCCCATCATTTGTTTTTGTTGAAGCTGCATTTGAATATGGCGAAAGTTATCAAACATCGCCTTTGCTGATGGATCAGCATTGACCTCAGCATAAGCTTGCTTCAAAATTAAATATTCATTGCTTTGCCTTACTGCTCTCTCAAGTTCACCTGCGATATTAAATAAATTAACTGCCATCTTTTGAATCCCCTTTCCATTTTGGGCAATCACTTCACTATACCAAACTATGCCATTCATTGCGAGGTGTGTATCTGATAATTGGTAAACTGCTCTAAAGCAGAATGGCCAAAATCCCTTGAAATAGACCAATAATTCCACCAAGCAATGCCCCTAGAAGTGTAATCATTTTTAATTCGCTATTAATAATGGTTAGTACCATTTCTTCCAGTCTCTCGACAGAGAATGCTTCTACTTGCTCCCGAATAATTTCTTGTAATCGAAGCCTCTCCATTAACACATCTACCCGGCTAGTTAGCCATTCTCCAAAAAACTCAACACCCTTGGGCACAATTGAATCAATGATTTCTGACCGGTAAGCTTCACTCAATTTAGAAATCGGTGCATGAAATAATTGTTCTAATTTTATGACATTATTAACACTTTTCTTCACAAAAGAAAGGATTTCTTCTTTATTAAATTGCTCTTCAATCTTAGCAGCTTCCCATTCAAGGATTTTATCCCATTCTTTTTTTATTAGTGAAGTGATTATATCAGCTGTACCCTCATTCTTTAAAAACTTGATAATTTCCGGCTGTATCTTATCAGCTATATTGATGTTTCCCATAAACATTTGCATCATACTTCCAAGAACACCACTTCGTTCCTTTAAAAAATCATCGGCCATTTTCTGAATTCGCAAATTACCTTCAAGGCTTGAAAAATAATCAACCCCTTTTTGAAGAATAAACTTGCTGATTTCGGGGATTTTTCCATTTACTTTTTCGATCATTTTTTCTGGGATAATCATTTTTAATGGCTGATCTCGATATTTCTCCAGTATACTTTCAAATTTTTGCTCTACAACCTCATTCAAACGCTTTTCTGTTTTCTCGTGGACATTTTTTATCCCTAAGTTATCCAATAATTGTGCAGGGCTTTTCTCACTAATTAAGAAACTATCCAGTTCCCTTTGAACAACTGCTGTCATTTCCTTTTGAAAATTGTCATTTAAAAATTTCCTTTTAATACTTTCAGGTGTTAAAAGATGGTTAACGACCATCTTCCCCATTTGTACTGCAAGCTCGTCTCGGCGCCTTGGGATTAAACCGGGTGTAAATGGAACTCTCCACTTTCCAATATATAAAGCTTTATAAGGCCTAAATAGCATTTTTATGGCAAGGTAATTGGTGAACCCATTAATAACTGCCCCAATAGTTACCATTAATAAAATTGTCAATAAAATTTTCATGTGATTGAACATCTACCTTCCATCTGGACTTGCGCACAATTTTAACCTTTTTTACATACGATACTTTATCAGCTTTTGCCTATTTTTTCATTATTAATGCGAAAAAATTTCAAAAATGAGGAATGATCATGAATTTATCATTATTACCTATTACGATTGTTCCAGCCAAATCGTTTCAATATATGGACCATTCAATTAAAATTAGCCATTCCCTCATTCATTATTGGAGAATAGATGAAGCTAAAACATTTGATGTTGCTGTGGGAAACAATCGCATTTCTGTCATGATTGAGAGTGCTCCTATTACAAAGGATGAAATCATCATGAGTGAAGATTTGTTCCGAGAGTTGATGCTGCCTATACAGGTAACACAATTTATTGCACATTATTCCAAAAAGGAAAATACCCTTACTATTGGTCCGGTAATTGGCTTATTGACTGAAATAAGTTTCTCGGAAGAGTTGGAACCTCATTTTCGCTCCATCCATAGTTTTTGCAAGGAAATGCACGATGTAGTATCGGAAATAGGCGGCTTTTTCTATGTTTTTTCATTAACCGATTACTCGGATGGGATCATGAACGGCTATTATCTACTAGATGAAAGCTGGCATAATTCTCCTGTCCCTCTCCCTAATGTCATCTATAATCGTATACATTCACGTAGGCTTGAAGCAAGCTTATTTTTCCAAAAATTTAAGAAGGCTGTTTTCTCACACAATATTCCTATATTTAATGATCATTTTCTCACTAAAAACACGGTCAATGATTTATTAATCTCCGAAGAGTATTTGCATCCTTTTCTTCCGGAAACATTACTAGCAACAGAGAAATCCTTGGAAGAATTAAAGATGAAATACGATTCGATTTTTATAAAGCCTATCCATGGAAGCCAAGGCAGAAATATAATAAAGCTTTCAAAAATTAATAATTCGCTCCAAGCAGAATTATCTACTGCCAAGGGGCGGGACCACACGTATTTGTTTAATACGTACAGCGAGTTTTTCAAATGGATTCAGCCATTTCTTGAGAAGAGAACCTATATTGTGCAACAAGGAATCCCTTTAATAAAATACAAAAATAACCAGTTGGATTTTCGAATCCTTTGTCATCGAAATTTACAAAATTCCTGGAAGGCTACCTCCGCAGTAGCAAGAATATCAGCTGAGGAGCAGTTTGTTTCAAATATTGCAAGAGGCGGAGAAATCATGAAACCTGTTCACGTTTTAACAAAATTATCGGATCGGAAGACAGCCATCCAGCAGCTTGCACTAATGAAGGAGCTTGCAGTAGAAGCCTCGTCTATTATTAGCCATCATTCCGATGGCTTGATGGGAGAGCTTGGGATAGATATCGGGGTGGATGAAAGCGGAAAGCTTTGGATCATTGAGGTAAATGCCAAGCCTTCCAAGAACCTCGGAGAAAATGAAAATAAAATACGTCCCTCTACAAAGGCTTTACTAGAATACTGCACCTTATTAACATTTTCCATGTAACAATGAGTCCCAAGATTATTAAACTCAACATCTATGTCTTACTTCAAGGAGGTATTACTAATGCTGTCAATTGGGTTAATGACGTTGCAAACGTCTAATGAAAAACATTATTTCAATGAAATCGCAAAAAGAGCACACCAGCTAGAAATGATCTGTTATCGATTTGTACCCTCTAATATTAATCCCATTTCAGAAAATGTGAACGGGGACTATTTTAATCCCAACACTAATGAATGGGAGGCTTGTGAATTTCCTCTTCCTAAAATACTTTATGACCGTTGTTTCTACAAAGAGGATCCTCATTCCAAACAATGCAAAGCAATTGTAAAATGGCTAAAAACGAAAAAGGAAGTATTATTTTTAGGATACGGTCTGCCAAATAAATTGGAATTGTATCATGCGCTTGAAAATTCAATACTATCACCTTACTTGTTGAAATCGAGTCAAGTAACTTCAGGTCAACATGTCATTCAGCTCCTTATTCCGAATAAGCCTGTCATGATGAAACCAGTAAATGGCTCTCAAGGTAGAGGAATTTACTATTTAGAAAAGAAAAATAATGAAATCATTGTTCAAACAGACAAACAAGATAAAACGATTACACGCCAATTCCCTTATGAAGAGAAGGCCATTTCATGGATCGATTACCTCATTAAAGAAAGAGAATATCTGATCCAGGAATACAAGGAGCTTACAAACAATAGAAATCAGCCCTTTGATATTAGAGTACTGCTCCAAAAAAATGAATATGGAGAATGGAAGGAAATTGCCAAAGGGATAAGAACAGGTAAAGAAAAGGGGATCGTTTCGAATATTAGTGCGGGAGGAACGGTTTCTGCTTATGAGGATTGGCTGGCAGCATATCCTCCTTCAGAAAGAGATTACCTAAATAATGAAATAAATGAAGTTTTGAGATCCCTGCCACAAATATTAGAACAGCATTTTCCTCCGCTTTTTGAATTAGGCGTGGATATTGGGATAAGTAAAGATCATGCCATCTGGATACTGGATATCAACTCCAAGCCAGGACGCAAGGTTGCTATAACGATTAATCCATCTTTGGAAGATCCATTATATACTTCCCCCCTTCTTTACGGCAAAAGATTAGATTTTGAAAGGAGACAAATTAATGAGAAAACAATATCAGGTAGAAATTCTTCATGACATCTCCCATCAAGTCTATATCCCAAATGAATCCGTTCCGAAAACAAACCTATCAAAAATTGCTTTTGGGTCAAAGTCCATTGAAACGAGAATAGACATTCAGCCAAATAGCAAGGAAATGATAAGCCTTAGCAAGGATATCGCCGAGCAACTAAAGCTTCCGGATTTAAAGGTTCCTCTTCATATTTTCAATGATTATGAAACTCTTTTTATTGGACCACTCGTTGGCATTTTCACATCAGGCTTTACCCCTTTTCCGATGCGGCCAATCGGAGAACGGAGCCTATTCTTTGCCAAGCTGCTTTCGGTAAAAAAGGCTGTTGGCGCAATGCCCTTTGTGTTCGGGGAGCAGCATATTAATTGGGAGCAAGGATTAATAAACGGATTATTTTACCACCATAATGGATGGAAGACATTTGAGGTTCCCTTTCCTAACGTTATTTATGATCGGCTGCCTAACCGAAAAAGCGAAAGAAAAGCGGAGCAGAAAAATATAAAGGAAAGGCTGCAATCTGAATATTTAATCCCATGGTATAATCCCGGTTTTTTTAATAAATTAGATATTTTTGACCGGCTAATTCAAGATGACACAATTGCAAAATTCTTACCGGAAACTCATCCCTTTGTTTCATTTTCTGAAATTGAAAGAATGCTGAGCGAATACGGGCATGTGTATGTGAAGCCGATAAACGGAAGTCTCGGCTTAGGAATCCATCAAATCTTATATGATAAAGCAAAAGGTTATTATTTTTGCAGATTCCGAAGCCATGAGGGAGAAAATAAGCTGCTGAAATATAACAGCTTAGAAGGATTAATGAATCATGTTTTTGCAGATAAAAAATTAAATCGAATGCTCGTTCAGCAAGGAATTCATTTATTGCGAAAAGATCAACGGCCAATTGACTTTAGGATACACACAAATAAAAATAATTTTGGAGATTGGGTTGTGACGGCCATTGCAGCTAAAGTAGCAGGGGCTGGAAGTGTGACAACGCATGTTAAGAGCGGTGGGGTCATCCAAACGATTGCCGAGGTTTTTCCATCTTTAGAAGAACAAAGGCTTGCAGAAACAAAACTTTCAAATGCTGCCCTGTTATTAAGCAAAGCATTGGAAGAAAATATGGAAGGTATAATTGGTGAAATTGGATTTGACCTCGGGCTCGATCGACAAGGAAATGTATGGCTATTCGAAGCTAACTCTAAACCGGGCAGATCCATTTTCAAACATCCAGAGTTGAAGGAATTTGATTTTCTAACGAGAAAGCTTTCCTTATCCTTTGCTGTATTTTTGGCTGAAAGGGCGATTTTGAGTCCTGAGGAAGTTTTTAGATGAGCATTTTTTATGACCTTGAACTTAAAAATTGGTTTACTCTTAATAAACAATCGAAAACATTAGGCTTCAATAAGCACCCAGTTCAAATGGTTAGCTCCGCACCCGCATGGAGCCTCTCCTTTCATATTTCACCTCAGAAGGAAGTTCCCTTAATTGGAATTTTAACAGGTAGAAAAAAGGATAATAAAGTAACTGGGAATGGCAGATTATTTAAAGAGCTTCAGAAAGAAATCATAAAAAACGGCGGAATATCCATCGTTTTTACTCCCCAAAATATTAACGACCATTCAATAAAAGGATATATGTATCATCCAACTAAAGATAAATGGTACGCTGTTCAATGCCCTATCCCACATGTTATCTATAATCGGGTACCTTTTCGCAGAATTGAAAAATCAGATTCATTTTATGAAGCTTATCAATTTTTCAAAAGCAAGAACATTCCCTTTTTTAATACGTGTTTCCTTGATAAACATGAATTATATCAAGTATTATCCAAGGATTCTTATTTCCAAAAGCTGATGCCAGAAACTATAAAAATCTGTGAAAAACCTTCGCTAATGAATTTTTTTGAAATGCATCGTCAATTATATTTAAAGCCATCATTAGGTTCAAAAGGAAAGGGCATTTACCTTGCTTCTTTAAATGAGGATTCCACAATTAAATTGCAGGGGCATGAGGAATTACATCTGTATGAAGATTTTCATACCTTTTGGATGAAGTGGAACTCGGTTTTTTTAAAAAAATCGTATATCGCCCAAAATGCGATCGACCCATTGTTATATAATGGAAAGCGGTTTGACTTTCGAATTCTTGTCCATTATGTAAATAATCAATTTAACGTAACGGGCATAGGCATCCGGCAATCAAAGGAACAAAATATAACAACTCATGTTCCTAATGGCGGAATTATTCTGCCCTATAAACAATTACAATCGAAGGAGCATGATCAGTTTATAGTAGAAGTAGCCGATCGTGCAGGAAAGCTATTATCAAAGGAAATCGGTTTTTTTGGCGAATTTTCAATAGATGCAGGAATCTCTGCAGACGGCCAGTATGTGATATACGAAATCAATTCCAAGCCAATGCGCTTTGATGAACAGGAAATAGAAAGGAAAAGATTTCAAACTTTGGCCTGTCTTTTTCTTGAGTTAGCAGGATTTTAATTCAGCAGTCCACAAAAGGAATCAGCCTTATGTGGACTGCTTTTATTTATGCTCTCTTAGTTGGTCCGGCAAAAGAGCGGAACTGTTTCTTTAATTTTTGGCGGGATTTATCATTCCTTAATAAGTACGCTGCTCCTAATGCTAAAGTGGTTAAAGCCCATTTATTTCTATTCATTTAAGCAACTCCTTTTTCGTTTAATAAGTGTACATACTTCTTCTTCCCTTCAACTAAATGAATTACACTGGTTTTTCATGTCATGTGATTTATATTATTGGGTTGTTTGACAAAAAGGTGTAAGATAAGGTGAAACTTCAATCAGTGGGGGTTTTTTTCATCCCCCACTGATTG
>NZ_JBALNX010000100.1:0-7141 GCF_036962035.1 Bacillus sp. JJ1773 | reverse complement strand
TTAGTCTGTGTTCCTATAATCGGGCTTTTACGGGCAGTTAGTCCCCCACTTGCAATTCATTGTTCATACTCGTACCTTTAAAGTGAGGGGCTTACTGCCCGTTAATCTGCGATAAAAGCAAAGGAGGCCGTGATATGTTAACGCATTTTCAATACAAGCCTTTATACGAAAATAAACAATTGCCAGGATGGAAATTTTCCTTTTACTTTAACAAACAGAAATTTAATGGGATTTATCATCAAAATGGTAAAATCGAATGGACCTCAAACACGCCAAATGGAGAAGATGAGATTATATTAATGGAACAAATTCATGAATTAATGCTTTTTCATGTTTATGATCAGTGATTAGTATGTTTTCATAACTTCTTTGGAATGATAAGCCATATCAAATCCAAAGGAGGCATACAGCGATGCCTGATAAAAAAAGTGTAAAAGATGATTCTCATTATGAAGGACGAGACAAGGCATATTTAGACATTGATCGAATGATCAATGAAGGAATGTCGGGCGGTTCCGTACATATGAGGGAAGAAACAACTAATATTGAGGAAGCTAGAGATCTTTTCGAAGAAGATCCCCCATATACAGCTGAATAACTAAGCATGACAAAAAATAGCACTTTCTCAAAATGAGGGTGCTATTTTTTAGTAAAAATTATTCCTTGATCAAGGAGATCTCCTGATTTCCGCATGATAAACATTTCAATAAATGTGGGCATTCTTTGTTTAAGTAATCAGTTGGATAGCCATTTTCCAATTTCATAAGATCAATAGGCATGTATGCACTATAATCATCGTAATAATCCATAACCCTTCCTTGATCGTAAACTCGATTACCGCAAGATGAGCATTTTGTCTTTATTTCCTCAAATCCATTACAGATTGGACAAATAGCCATTTCTATGCCCCCACTCCATACTTAATTATGTCATTCATTTTCCATAACCTTATCGTTCGTAAATACTTTAATAGTTATGACAAAACCATTAGGAAACAATTCCCACTACAAAAAAAGAATAAGCGATCAGAAAAACACCATAATATAGAGTAAACACAGACACACAAACAACTTTCCACTAACCGATGGGTTAAACCAGTTAGAGGTAACAAGTTTATCTTGTGTCGGTGCAACTCCGGCTAACCCAACCATACTAATAAAATTTAATGAGGAGATGAACCCATTATGAACAACAACACAAGAAGCAATTCCTCAAACCAATTACTAGTACCAGGAGTAGCACAAGCACTTGACCAAATGAAGTATGAGATTGCTAACGAATTTGGTGTAAACTTAGGTGCTGACACTACATCTCGTGCCAACGGATCTGTTGGAGGAGAAATTACAAAACGCCTAGTTCAAATGGCTGAGCAACAACTTGGCGGTTACCAACAATAATAATTTGTTAAACACAATTTAATAAGATATGGCTTTAGCCCCCTTCTAAAAGGGGGCTTTTCCATAGGTTTAGCTATACCATCTTTGAAGGATCTACCCACAAATCGAATTGTTCACTTGTAACATGCCCAGTCTTCAGGGCCGCTTCTTTTAAAGTATTATTTTCTTTAAATGCCAGTTTTGCAATCTCAGCTGCCTTTTCATAGCCAATATGAGGGTTAAGAGCGGTGACAAGCATTAGTGATCTATTTACATGATCCGCAATAATCTCTTTATTAGCTTCTAGGCCTAGCAAGCATTTTTCATTAAACGAATCCATTCCATCTGATAAAAGGCGAACACTTTGGATAAGGTTGAAAATAATGACTGGCTTAAAGACATTTAATTCGAAATTCCCTTGGCTTGCGGCAAAACCGATTGTTGCATCATTGCCGAAAACCTGACATGCGATCATTGTAAGTGCTTCACTTTGTGTCGGGTTTACCTTTCCTGGCATAATGGAGCTTCCCGGTTCATTAGCGGGGATAGAAAGCTCCCCAATACCGCTCCTAGGTCCACTAGCGAGCCATCTGACATCATTGGCTATTTTCATGAGATCTGCAGCCAAAGCCTTTAAAGCCCCATGAACATAAACAATTTCATCATGGCTTGTTAAGGCATGAAACTTATTGTCTGATGATCGGAAAGCATGCCCCGTTCGTTTCGAAATTTCTTTTGCAACCTCTTCCCCAAAAGATTTATCTGCATTTATGCCTGTACCTACTGCTGTTCCCCCAATGGCAAGATCTAGTAAATGATCCATTGCTTCCGAAATCATCCGCTCGCTTTTATCAAGCATAGCGCGCCAGCCGCTTATTTCCTGACCTAATGTCAATGGGGTAGCATCCTGTAAATGAGTCCTTCCAATTTTCACAATCGCTTGAAAAGCCTCTTCCTTTTGATGGACGGTTTTCTTCAATGCTTGAAGTGAAGGAATCAGCTTTTCGGCTATTTCGATATATGCTGCTACATGCATCGCTGTTGGGAACGTATCGTTCGAACTCTGGGACATATTCACATCGTCATTAGGATGCACCTTCGTATTTGAAGCTCCTTTTGCCTGCAGGAACTCATTTGCTCTTCTTGCCACGACTTCGTTTACGTTCATATTGGATTGGGTACCGCTTCCTGTCTGCCAGACTACTAGTGGAAAATGATCATCAAATTTCCCTTCAAGAATTTCCACGGTTGCCTGAACAATGGCCTCCTTTTTTACTTCCGATAATTTTCCTAGCCTATTGTTTACAATAGCAGCTGCATTTTTAATTTGGGCAAAGCCATAAATAACCTCCATCGGCATTTTTTCAATGCCAATACGAAAGTTTTCCCGGCTTCTTTGGGTTTGTGCACCCCAATATTTATCCGCTTGAACCTTTATTTCCCCAAGCGTATCTCTTTCAATCCGAAAGTTTTCCATGAAACCACTCCTTGGTAATGTTTAAATAATTCCCTTCCCTTATATTCTATTCCCTATTTTTAGACTTTTATCGGTAACTTAGAAAAGGGTAGGCGTTAGGGCTAGACATAAAAAAAAACTGCTTTGCATGAGCAAGCAGTTTTTAGTGTTTCACAACTGTATATCCGATAAAATAACCAAGGACCATAATACTGGCAATAACTAATGTAATTGAAAGCTGTTCCATTTTATATTCCCCCTGATTCTATTTATACGTTAAAAATAGCATAGAAAGAGGGTTAATTTTATGTATAGATAGGAACATTTCGTGACAAGAAGGTGACATATTTATGAACTCTTTGCTCACCTGTTTACGATCTCTTTGCATAACTTATTCAACATAAACAGCCGTTCCATATGCAATAATTTCTGATGCATTCTGCATAACTGCTGAAGATTGCAGACGCATGCCTATAATCGCATTCGCTCCCTTTGACCTAGCATCTTCTACCATTCTGCCAATGGCCTTCTGTCTTGCTTCTTCCATCATCTCCGTGTATTCACTTATTTCTCCGCCTACAATAGTCCGTAAGCCAGCCATAATATCCTTGCCGATATGCTTAGATTGAATGCAGCCTCCTCTGACAAACCCTTTTAAATCTTTAATTTCCTTCCCCGGAACAGAATCAATAGTTACGATAATCATTACGTTTTTCCTCCTCTTTTTCTTTCTGTCTTTCCATGATTAATATGATAAAAATAAGTAAAAACAGAACAGCGTATATGACATAAATCAAAATGGCTATTTTAATATTGATAAACAGCATAACCAATCCAATTATTTGGCTTACGACTGTTAACAGCAGAAACAGCTGCTTTAGTTTCCCCATAAATCTTCATTCCCTTAAATGAGACTTTTTCTTCTTTTTCCACAGTTTCCTTACAAACAGTAAATAAACTAATGTGGGAAGCGGCGCCTGGATTAAGCCGATAATTCCCCAAAGCCAATAGTTATGTCCATGTTTCCTTGCATTTATGAATAGAAAAGTACTTTGACTGATCAAAATGACGGCAACAACCATAAGTAACGGAAAAGAAACTTCCTCATTCATGTTTCCTTCACCTGTTTAACGTACTGAAATGACACGAATCCAATAATAAACATTATAGTAAGACCTTGTATCGTGAAAAAGACAATTGGAACACGGTACAGGGCAAATAAAATGCCGCTTAATATAATTAGTGCAATGATTGCGAAAAGTGAAGCATCGAAAATAAGCTTCTTTTTTAAATTTTTCTTCTCTTCGACAATCAAATTCTCAAACCACTCTAAACTTGGCGTATGAATAGGTGTACCTTGATCAATTTTTTCTAGGCCGTGCTCAATTTCTTTCATGACGAATAATAAATCTTCATCTTGATGTAGATTTTCTCTCATGTCTCTCTCTCTCGTCATTTATTCTCAGCTCCTTCCTGACAGCCATAATTCCGTTATGAACTCTTGACTTTATCGTACCAGGGGATAGCTTCATCCACTCCCCAATCTCATCATAGGAATAGCCATAATAATGTCTTAATATGATCGGAATCCTTACATCATCCGCCAATTTTCCTAAGGCGGACATGGCATCATTCCATTCTTCATTCCTCGTTTCCAAATGCCATTTTAGCTTTCTGTATTGTTCTTCATCCATCTGGTATGCTTTTTCTCTTTTCTTTCTCCGCTGCTGATCAATATATAAATTCGTAGCAATTGAAATAAGCCAGGAAGAAAACTTTGATTNNTCAATACATTTAGCCATTGTCTCCTGTGCAAGCTCTTCTGCTGTATCTGGATTCATTGTAACTTTAATTAAATACTTAACTAAGAAGGGGTAATTATTTTGAAAAAGCATGGCTAGAGCGCGTTTATTGCCTGATTTCGCGCTATGTATGAGCTCTTTCTCCTCCATCTGGCTATGTTCCTCTCCTTCGTATCGTCCCGCCTTCTTAACAAATGATTTTTCTAAGAAGCATTATAAATTAGACGCTTGATAATAAATAATCGTTCACATCTATTATAAATTTTTTTCATAAAAAAACATGGAAAATTTAAAAAAACTTGGCGAAAAATGCCAAGTTTCTTCTAATCATGTTTTTTCCCTTTATTTTTCTTCCGTTTCTTCTCCCACTTTTTCTTTTCTTTTTCTATTTTCTTTTCCCACTTTTCTTTATTTTTCATGAAACCTTTATCAAATGAATTAAACTTCTCTTCTTGCTTTTTCTTTTCGATTAAAGAGGAAATATGCGGGACGCCGAAAGAAATTGCTTCTTGATTTTGCAAGGCTTTAGACATGATGGCCTTGAAAATTGGTGCAGTTCCCTCTCCGCTCGTAGTTGTTAAATAGTGATCCTTGTCTGTCCGATCATATCCTACCCATACAGCGCCAACAAGCTGAGGAGTATAACCTACGAACCATTGATCCTTTATCCCATTTACCCCTTCAATGGGAACCTGTGTTGAACCCGTTTTACCGGCTACCTCTCTCCCGGGAATCTGAGCTGCTCTTCCAGAACCTTGCTCTACAACACCAAGCAGCATCGTTGTGATCTTATCGGTAACCTCTTTCGTTGTTACCCTAGTTTTCTTATCATCCCAATTAGCAATGGTGTCACCATTGGAGTCAACAATTTTTACGATCGAATGCGCGTCAGCCTTTTCCCCGCTGTTAGCAAAAACAGTGTAAGCTTCAGCCATATTTAATGGGGATACCCCCTTATTTGTTCCGCCAAGTGCCAGGGCAAGGTTATTGTTGATCGCGTCTTCCGGAATTCCAAACCTTTTTGCCGCGTCAATTCCTTTATCAACACCGATTTCGTTGAGGAGCCATACTGCAGGAATATTTAAGGAATCTTTAACTGCTTCATACATCGGAACCTGACCGCGGAATTTGAAATTATAATTATTTGGCTCATAATCTCCAAACTTTATTTTTTCATCCTTTAATACATCTGAAATATCCCAGCCATTTTCAAGTGCTGGCGTATAAGGGACAAGTGGCTTCATTGTTGAGCCAGGCTGACCTACCGGATGAATCGCCCGGTTGTGACCAAGGAGTGTATGCTCCCCCCTGCCTCCAACCAATGCACGAACACCCCCGCTTTTCGGATCAATAAGAATAGCCCCGCTTTGAACCAATCGATCCCCTTTCCCTGCTGGAAACATGGAATCGTCACGATACGTTTCTTCCGCTGCCGACTGCATGAATGGATCAAGCTCCGTATAGATCTGATAACCGCCGGTTAGTAATTCATCAAGAGTTAGACCGTATTTCTTCATCCCTTCCTCTAGAACAAAGTCAACATAATACGGATATTTCCCCTTGAATGGATCTCCCCCTTTATCGTCAAAAACTAATTGTTCATTTTTCGCTTCTTTCCATTGGTTTTCTGAAATAAAACCATTGGTTTTCATTTGTGCCAGTACAATGTTTCTGCGATCTAGTGCTGCCTTTTCATTTTTGTAAGGGTTAATCACAGAAGGAGCTTTGATTAAGCCGGCTAATAAAGCTGCCTCACTAATCGTCAAGTCCTTGACATCCTTACCGAAATACTTCATTGCTGCTCGCTTAATCCCCCAAGCACCCTCACCAAAATAAATCTCATTCAAATACATCTGCAGAATCTCGTCTTTTGTAAACTGTTTCTCAATTTCCCTTGCAAGAAAAAATTCTTCTATTTTTCGCTTATATGTCTTTTCTGCTGATAGCAATGCATTTTTTGTCAGTTGCTGTGTAATTGTGCTGCCGCCTTCGACAATTTCTCCAGCCTTCATGTTTCGGAAGAATGCTCTGCCAATACTCGTAAAATCAACACCATTATGCTCATAGAAACGGTGATCCTCAATGGCGATTACCGCATTTTTCATATGCTCTGGAATTTCCTTAATCGATATTCCTTCGACTTTATTAGCAGATATTTTGCTTGCAACTTCTCCGTTCAAATCATATATAACAGTGGACTGTGCAAGACCGCGTTCTAGCGAACTAATATTTGCCCCGTTTGCGTAATAATAAAAAAAGCCCAAAAATGCTAATACTGCGGTTGATGCAGACAGGATAGCAATTTGAGTCATATGTTTCTGCTTCCAAAATTTCTGGACCTTACTATAAATAGATTGTTTTTTCCTCATATTTCCTCCATAGTTGGTCAAAGATGTCTAAAACTATGATGATACTATAAAGGAATTCGGCAGATTATTTCTTTTTATGGGGGTTATAAAGTGAAACTTCAATCAGTGGGGTGCCTTTTTCCCCACTGATTGTTAGTT
>NZ_JBALNX010000010.1:38939-160526 GCF_036962035.1 Bacillus sp. JJ1773 | reverse complement strand
ATGATTATCCATATATTCTGATAAATAATCAGACAGCTTGAATTTGGCATCTTTATTTAATAGTTAAAACTTACTTTTTTAGTATAATAAAAAACCCCACATTTATTCTGTAAACACTTCGTAATAATCGTAATCATTTTGTAAAGAACTCGTTTGCTAAATTAATTATAATTTCATAAAAAAATTATTGCAAGTCCAGATTGTTTCGAATATAGCAATCTATTAATTTATTTATACAGAAAGTACTTATAAAATGGGAGTTTTTAGACCAATAAAAAAATTTAAAAAAAGTAATTTTTTTGCGGTATTTTGTCGATTTTTACACCCTCTAGAAAAAAGAACTTTCTGAATATAATGATTTCTGTTTAAATTTATTGTGTGCTACTCTTGATTATTTATTTCATTTGTTATATTCTTAAGAGTAATAAAATAATTGCAATCGGCTATGAGAAAGAGTAGTACATTTACTTTGGTTTCAAGAGAGCCTGTGGATGGTGGAAACAGGTAACCATGTAGATCGAATGGACTTTTGAGCCCTCTATTATTAAACGAATGACGTCTCCTCACGTTACAGGGGGTTCTATGCGCGCTTTAAGCATAGTAAAGAGTGACTCATATTGAGTAATTAGGGTGGCAACGCGGACCATTCGTCCCTATCTATTAGGGATGAATGGTCTTTTTTTGTCCAAAAATTTTATCATAGAATTAATATTAGAGCCTTAATCTTTTGTACTGTCTCTTTTTCAGCCAAAATTAAAGGAGGAAAACGAATGAAAACGATCTTTTCTGGCATACAGCCAAGCGGTACCATTACACTAGGGAATTATATTGGTGCCCTCAAGCAATTTGTTGAACTGCAAGATGAGTATAATTGTTATTTTTGTATTGTGGATCAGCATGCGATCACAGTCCCGCAAGACAGATTGGAGCTAAGAAATAATATTCGAAGCTTAGCAGCACTCTATTTAGCCGTTGGGATTGACCCAGAAAAAGCTACCCTTTTCATACAATCCGAAGTACCTGCTCATGCACAAGCCGGATGGATGATGCAATGTATTTCCTATATTGGGGAGCTTGAAAGAATGACACAATTCAAAGACAAAGCTGCTGGAAGAGATGCGGTTCCTTCCGCGTTATTAACGTATCCGCCTTTAATGGTTGCTGACATTCTGCTATATAGCTCTGATCTCGTTCCTGTTGGAGAGGATCAAAAGCAGCATATAGAATTAACTCGTGATTTGGCAGAAAGATTTAATAAAAAACACAGTGAAATATTTACAATTCCTGAAATACGAATCCCTAAGGTTGGGGCTCGCATTATGTCACTTCAAGAACCAACTAAAAAAATGAGCAAGTCCGATCCAAATAAGAAGGCTTCTATTACCCTTCTTGATGATATAAAACAAATTGAAAAGAAAATAAAAAGCGCTGTAACCGATTCTGAAGGAATCGTGAAATTTGATAAAGAAAATAAACCTGGTGTATCTAATCTTCTTTCGATTTATTCGATTTTTTCCGGAAAAGAAATTAGTGAAATTGAAAACATGTATGAAGGAAAAGGGTACGGAGATTTTAAATCTGATTTAGCTGAAGTAGTCATAAATGAAATCAAACCTATTCAAGAAAAATACTATGCCCTTATGGAATCAAACGAGCTCGATGACATCCTAGATCAGGGTGCTGAAAAAGCTGCAGCAGTTGCCAATAAAATGCTAAAAAAGATGGAAAATGCAATGGGGCTAGGAAGAAAAAGAAGATAAAAGCTAAAAAAATCTATCACGTTGATGATAGATTTTTTTGCTTTCTTCTTAATTTACTTTAGGACCGTGCTCCATTTCCCATAATTTCTCAAAAAATGGTTGTCCTTTAATTAAGTTTTCACAGAATTGCTCATGCTTGTTCGTCCATCCATATTTGCTCTGTTCAAATAACTGAAGCCAAGCCTCCTCAAAAGCCATTTGCTGAATAGCCTTATAGCTTTCTGGACTCCACTCGGTATACCAATAACGGACTTCAGCTACATTTTTGGAAGAATAAAGCTGATCTAGCGCCATAAACATGAGTTGCTTTAATTGTCTTTCTTTTCTAGTAAGCCCAGCCATCAATTCAGGTGAGGGAGAAAGAATATGAAAATTCTTTAATGCCCTTTGATCATTAAAGGAATATGGTGTGGCATCATGATTAGAAAGCATTTCATAGGCTAGTTGTTCCTGTCTTGGAATGAGCCTGCTTTTTCGAATAGGAATATTGTAGCCGATCGTATCAACTGCTAATATTCCCTCTCCATCTGATACAACAAAACAATAGTCTAATTGGACACGCTCATGATTCTTCCTTAAATAAGCCTTTTGATAAATATCATCTAACAGTTGTTGAGGCAATTCCGATAAATCATTTTCAATGTAATTAAACAGAACAGAATCAATTTTGATTAATGGTACTTGGTCTAATAGTTCTACCCCATCTTCTTTACGCCATTCATGAAAGTGGCAAACATTATATCCATTTTCTTCTCCTTCAAACCAGTTCACCCAAACATCGTGAAGATATAACATCTTTTACCCCCCGCTTCAACAAGCTATTTGTCACTCAGTATGGGCAGAGGGAAGTAAAATTATTCCTAAATTAGTAAGAGGGAGGGAAATATTTCAAACAGTACAACGATAAATAAACAAAAAATAAAAGCCTCCCCTATGTAAAAATCAGGCAGAGACTTTTCATCTTTAATCTTGGGTTTTTGGATCTAAGGCGTCTCGGAGACCATCTCCGATAAAGTTAAAGCATAAAACAGTAATCAATATGAGCAAGCCCGGGAAAAAAGAATACCAAGGTGCTGTTTTCAAAACTGTAAAATCTTGTGCATCTTGAAGCATATTTCCCCAGCTAGGAGTAGGTGGCTGAATACCTAGTCCTAAATAACTTAAGGCAGCTTCCGTCAAAATCACATTTCCAATTAACAATGAAGCAGAAACAATAATTGGCCCCATCGCATTTGGCAATATATGATTAAAAATAATTTTGTAAGATTTAGTCCCTATCGTTTTCGAAGCAAGCACAAACTCCCTTGTTCTTAACGTTAGAAACTCCCCTCTCACAAGCCTTGCAGTACTTGTCCAACTAATTAAAGCAATGACAAGAATTAAGTTAAAAGTACTTGGCTTAAAAATAGAGACTACTGTGATTAATAAAAAGAGACTTGGTATTGAAATCACAATATCAACTAATCTCATTAACATTGCATCAATAATTCCGCCAAAATAACCAGCAATTGCCCCAACACTAACCCCGATAATAAGAGCCCCGGCAACAGAACCAAAGCCTACAAGTAAAGAAATCCGTCCGCCATATAATAGCCTTGTGAAAATATCCCGTCCATATCGATCTGTCCCTAGCCAATATTCCGCACCCGGCGCTTTTAACTTATGCAATAAATTCATATCCTCAAATTTATATGGCGCAATGATTGGAGCCAATATGGATGACATGATAATAATAAACAACACGATGGCTCCTATAACAGCCAACTTATTTTTCATAAATTTTCGGAAAAATATTCTAGTTAAAGTATCAGGCTTGCTTTTTAAATGGGGGTTTAATTTTAAATCATCTTGTGAAATTTCCGCATTTATTTGTGACAAATAAACCCCTCCTTAATACTCGATACGCGGATCGAAAATTGCGTACAAAATATCCGCTAGCAAATTTCCAATTACAACAAACACTGCTGAAATTACGGTTAGCGCCATAATGACTGGATAGTCGCGAAGAAAAGCAGAGTCAATAAATAATTGCCCAAGACCTGGCCAAGCAAAAACCTTCTCTGTTATGGCTGCTCCGCCAACAAAGGATGGAAGCATTAAACCAAAAAGTGTGATAATTGGAATCATACCGTTTCTAACCCCATGCTTAACGACCACTTTATTTTCTTTGAATCCTTTTGACATGGCCGTACGGATATAATCCTGCTTTAGGACATCCAGCATTGAAGATCTTGTGTACCGTGTAAGAGCCGCTAAATCCGCTGTCGCTAAAACAAAGCCTGGTAGAATTAAATGATGTATACGGTCCCAAATACTAAATGGTTCATTTAAAGTTGCCACTCCCCCAGTTGGGAACCAGCCTAATTTAACTGAAAAAAACATAATTAAAATGAGTCCTAACCAGAAGTTGGGTGTTGCAACCCCGAGAAAGGAGCTGACTGTAAACGTATAATCCAGTGGCGAATAGGGTCGCATTGCCGAATAAATGCCAATTGGAATAGCAATGATAATCGCAATTGCAAATGAAACAACCATTAATAATAGCGTATTTGGCAGCCTATTAAGAATAAGTTCACTTACTGGAGTTCCCCGTTTAATTAAAGATTCACCGAAATCACCTTTTGCCATATTTCCAAGCCATTTAAAATATTGAATATGAATAGGATCGTTTAATCCATATTTTTCTTCGAATTTAGCTTTATCCGACGGCTTCATTTTTGGATCCATAAGCATTGCTACAGGTCCGCCTGGTGCCGCTTTTATGATGGCAAATGATAAAATGGTAATTCCGAATAACAAGGGAATAGCCATTAATGTTCGTCTAAAAATGTATGAAACCATCGTCTATTCTCCCTTTCGCTAACTTTCAGTTTATTTAAAATACACGACCTAAAATTTAACGTGTAGAATTTTCAGTATTTGAAAAATAAAAAGTAAGGGAAGGGTATCCAATCCCCTACTTTTTATTAGGAATGATTCTATTCTTGTTTTAACCACCATTTGTGGATATTGTACATTTGAGCCTTCGGATGGAATTCATAGCCTTCTAGATTTTTAGGAAGTGCACGGAATTCTTTCGGATAGTATAGGAATGTATATGCTTGATCTTCAGCAAGACCAGCTTGAATTTTTCCAATCATTTCTTTACGCTTATCTTTGTCAAGCTCTTGCAGCTGCTCATCCATTAATACATCTAGCTCTGGATTTGAGTAGCCAGTAAAGTTAAGGCCTTGCTCAATTTCTTTCGTATGGAAAATGCCGCTTGGATCTGGATCAATACCTAGGCTCCAGCCTAATACGATTGCTTCAAAATTCCATACACCCGGGTCGATATCAGCAATTAATGAACTGAATTCAACGATTTGAGGCTTGATTTCAATGCCAACTTCTTTTAATTGTTGTTGAAGAATAACAACGATATCCTCACGAACTTTATTTCCTTGGTTTGTTTTTACTTCTATAGAGAATTTCTTGCCATCTTTTTCTAGGATGCCGTCAGCACCAGGAGTCCAGCCAGCATCTGCTAACATTTGTTTTGCTTTTTCTACATCGTATTCAAACTTTGGTACATCTGGATTATATGCCCAGCTTAATGGGCTTTCCGGAACGTGTGCAACTTCACCTAATCCAGCCATTACGTTTTCAACAATAGCTTTACGGTCAATTGCATGTGTAATAGCTTGACGAACTTTCTTGTCCTTGAACTTATCGTCACGCTGGTTCAACGCAAGATAAGTATAGGAAAGGGCTAAACCTGACTCTAAACGAAGTCCAGTTGCATCAGCAAAGCTTTCAACCGTTGGAACGTCTGGCTGTGCGATACCTGCATAGTAATCAATATCTCCAGCTTGAAGCTGAGCAAGGATTGAGTTTGCATCTGGAACAAGCTTGTAAGTGACAGAATCTAAGTATGGACGGCCATCAAAGAAATCATCATTAGCAACAACTTTTACGTATTCACCGTCTTTCCACTCAGAAAATTTGAATGGTCCTGAACCGATTGGGTTTTTCGTGTTAAACTCATGCTCACCAAGATCAGCAATCGGAACATCTTTTAAGATATGCTCAGGAAGAATTCCAAATCCAAGACTAACTACTGGGAATTGAGCATCTACTTGCTTTAAAGTAAATTTAACAGTATATTGGTCAATTTTTTCTATCTTCTCGATATTTTCAAAATATGATTTACGGACACCATCATAATCTGGACTTAATGGAATGCTGTATGTAAATACAACATCATCCGCATCTAATGGCTCACCATCATGGAATTTTGCATTTTCAACAATTTTTACAGTAAATTCTTTACCATCTTCTGAAGCCTCTAATGACTCAGCAAGATTGCCTTCTGTTACTGTATTAAGTTCAATATCTGAACCTGTTAAACTGCTAAAAATCATATCTTCAATATCACCGCTCGAAGCATCATTTGAATATAAAGGGTTAAACATGGTTGGTGCACCTGTTGAACCAACTACTAGATCTCCACCTGTAACAGGTCCTTCATTTTTCGGTTCTTCTTTTGCCGGTGTTTCTTCTTTTGCCGGTGTCTCTTCTTTTGGCTGGGTTGTCTGCTGTCCGCCGGAACATGCCGCTAAGAACATAGACAATACTAGCATAAGGCTTACTAGTAACCACGCTGGCTTTTTCATTCATTTTCCCCCTTAAGGTTTATTTTTTAAATCTAAATCCTTTTTTCAGAGAAACGAGTGTAAATATATCGCCCCCCTTCAAAGATTTATATACTAAATGCATAAATCTCATGGAATGAGTTTATCTGGCATTTAATAACAGAAATTAATATAAGTGGCAGGCTACAAAGTGGTCCTGTTTAACCTCTTTATAATCAGGTACTCTTTGACTGCAAATTTCCGTTGCTGCAGGGCATCGAGTGTGGAAAACACAGCCTTGGGGCGGATTTGCCGGACTAGGCAAATCGCCTTTTAGAATAATTCTTTCTCTTGCCTGTACACCTTTTTTCTTTGGTACTGGAACGGCTGACATAAGTGCCTGAGTATATGGATGAAGCGGATCATCGTACAAATCCTTTTTACCCGCAAATTCCATGATTTTTCCTAAATACATGACCCCAACCCTGTCGCTAATGTGACGAACGACACTTAGATCATGGGATATGAACACATATGTTAATCCTAATTCCGATTGCAAATCCTCCATTAAGTTAATAATTTGCGCCTGGATGGACACATCGAGTGCGGACACAGGCTCATCAGCAATGATTAAATCAGGATTTACCGCAAGAGCCCTGGCAATCCCAATCCTTTGTCTTTGTCCACCGGAAAACTCATGAGGGTATCGATTAATAAACAGCGGGTTAAGGCCTACCTTATCAAGGAGATCTTGAATTTCCTCCTGTCTTTCCTTCCCGCCATATAAATTATGGGTAACCATTGGCTCACTTAGAATAGATTTCAATGTCTTCCTAGGATTTAATGACGCATACGGATCCTGAAAAACCATTTGGATATCTTTTCTGATTGTCCGACGAAGATCTCCTTCGCTCATTTTTGAAATATTCTGACCTTTAAAGATAATATCCCCGCTAGTTGGTTCATACAGTCGAATTAGTGTCCGTCCTGCGGTTGATTTTCCACAGCCCGATTCACCAACAATTCCAATCGTTTCTCCTCTTTTTACATTAAAGCTCAATCCATCTACTGCTTTAATAGACCCTACGGTCCTTTGTAAAAAGCCAGCTTTAATAGGAAAATGCTTCCTTAAGTCCTTAACATCTAATATATATTCCGAATCTTTCGTGTATGCTTGCTCCTTTTTACCTAATGAGGTTGTTGCATTCATAGTGTAGCCTCCTTTTCCACATGTAAAAAGCAGCGTGCCGATCTTGAGCCTTTAATTGGCTTTAACTCAGGTGCTTCGCTATGGCATCGATCAAACGCATGTGGGCAGCGAGGTGCAAAACGGCATCCTTTCGGAAAGTGCTCTGGAGGAGGAACCGTTCCTTCGATTGAATAAAGGCGATCTATATCTGCATCAAGTGATGGAATCGATCCCATTAATCCGATTGTATAAGGGTGTAGTGGTTCATCAAATAAATCATCTACACTGGCTTCTTCTACCACTTGACCACAGTACATAACAACTACACGATCCGCAATTTCAGAAACAACACCTAAATCATGGGTTATGATTAGGATAGAAGTTTCGGATTTTTGGCTTAAGTCTTTCATTAAGTCTAGAATCTGAGCTTGAATTGTAACGTCAAGGGCTGTGGTCGGCTCATCCGCAATAAGAAGCTTTGGATTACAGCTCATGGCAATTGCAATCATGACACGCTGTCTCATGCCGCCTGAAAGCCGGTGGGGATATTCATCAATGAGCGCTTTTGCACGAGAAAATCCTACAAGTTCAAGCATTTCAATGGCTCGATTTCTCGCGATGCTTTTAGACATTTTTTGATGGTACATCAGAACCTCAATAATTTGTTCTCCAATTGTCAAAACAGGATTCAATGATGTCATTGGCTCCTGGAAAATCATAGAGATATCATTCCCACGGATCTTACACATATCATTTTCGGAAAGCTTAGCTAAATCCTTTCCGTCAAAAAGGATTTCACCGTCCACAATTTTTCCGGGCGGACTTGGGATTAGGCGCATTATTGAGAGGGAAGTAATACTCTTTCCTGATCCTGATTCTCCAACAAGTGCGACTGTCTCACCTTTATGTATTTTTAAATCAACGCCATCAACAGCAGGAATATTTATTTTCTTTTTCATAAAGTATGTTTTTAAGTTTCTTAATTCCAATAATGCTGTCATAATACCCTCCGTCCAAAATCAGTAGTTTTGGGCAACTTGTCTTTTAGAAAAGAACCTCCAAAAAGTCCCTAGTTAATATTCAAAAATATCTTTTTTACATATTTTATAGATATTATCTAAAATGGAATTATTTGAGTGTTTAATTGTATATTATTACAGAAAGATTACGAATTCAAGAATTATTTATAATATTCTATTTTCTATATACAATATATTTAGTGTAAAATTCAAAAAATATCTATTGCACTGTTCTTATCTAGTAAAAAATAAAAAGCTGGGTCCTGTTAGATCCAGCTAAAATCAGGCATTTATTCAGTTGTTTTTTCTTTTAAAAGGCTAGTAATAAAAGTTTCTGAATCTAATTTAAATGATTCTTGCAAAGAAAGATCCTTTTTCTCTTTGTACATGGAAACGAATACAAAACCAGCGGAATAGCCTATCATTTTAGGATATGTCCCTCTGCCAAAAAGAATATCATCATGCAGTTTAGAAAACCTCTTCGTGCTTCTTTGCTGTTTTAAAAACCTTTCCCAAAAATAAAGAATTTCTTTCTTAGAATAACTTTTACACCAGTATGCTAAATAGTCTTGCCCGCAGTATTCTTTAACTGTGTGCTCTGCAAGCCCTTCTAATATCATAGAATCGATTAATGTGTTATCCTCTATCTTTTTATTTTGATGCTGAAGTCTGCATGTATGGTGATACTCGTGTATGAATAAGGCCTCCAGCTCTAGATCATCCTCTAAAGGTGTGAGAAAAAGGAATAATTTATCTTTGAAGGCTACACCGGATTTAGTCGTTTTCACTTGGGAAAATAACGAGTTTATGGATGCCATTGGAAAAATATAGATGGGAATATCAGGACCTTTCCATTCTTTCTTGTACTTTCTAAATATCGCCTCGACTTTTTTCCAGTAATTCCGCTTTTTAAGCTCGGTAAAATTTTCATAGCTTTGCCTATTTGGTTTGTACATACCAAATTGACTTAAGTATTTATAAATTTTATTAGGGCTGTCTCCGGAAAACGATTTTGAGAACCTTGCGCATATGTTCTCACAGTTAGAGAAATCATCATCAAGCCACAGGTCCGTACGTACTACCGCCATTATCTGGATACCCTCCTCACATTGATCATTTATATTTAGTTTATGAAAAGTGGTCTCTTTTGTTAATAAGGGGGTTGAACAAAAAGACAGCGGAGATTTATTTGCTAAAGTCACGATTTTATTTGCGAAAGCAATAGATTTATTTGCGAAAGTCCCAGATTTAACTTAAATTAAAAAAGAAGAAGACCAAATCCAAAGATTTTGACCTTCTTCTTTTTATCATTATTCGTATTTTTTAAATGCAATCGTTGCATTATGGCCGCCAAAGCCTAATGAATTACTGATTGCTGCTCTAATTTCTTTCTTTCTAGCCTCGTTTGGAATATAATCAAGATCACATTCTGGATCTGGCGTTTCGTAATTAATGGTTGGCGGTAAAATACCTTCCTTCATAGCTAAAACAGTGAAAATAGCTTCTATACCGCCAGCCGCTCCGAGAAGGTGGCCAGTCATTGATTTCGTAGAGCTTATAGCCAACTTATAAGCATGATCTCCAAATACCGCCTTAATTGCCATTGTTTCAAATTTATCGTTGTAATCCGTACTAGTTCCATGAGCATTAATATAATCAATATCCTCTGGTGATAAACCAGCATCATTGATAGCCATTTTCATAGCTCGGGCTCCGCCTTCTCCTTCTGGTGCAGGTGCTGTAATATGGTAAGCATCACCAGTGGCACCATACCCTACAATTTCAGCGTAGATGTTTGCGCCTCTGGCAAGAGCATGTTCAAGCTCCTCAAGAACAACGATTCCAGCTCCTTCGCCAATAACAAACCCATCACGATTTTTATCAAATGGGCGGCTAGCTGTTTTCGGATCTGGGTTTGTTGATAATGCAGTGTTTGCACAAAATCCTGCAACTGACATTTTCGTAATCGGTGCTTCAGCTCCACCTGTTACCATTGCATCGGCATCACCGCGCTGAATAACTTTAAAGGCATCGCCAATAGAGTTTGTGCCCGTTGCACATGCTGTAACTGTACATGAATTAAATCCTTTAGCACCTAGAGTGATGGACACTTGTCCTGTTGCCATATCAGGTATCATCATAGGAACGAAGAATGGGCTAACCCTTCTGTAACCGCGATTTAGAAATGTTTCGAATTGATTTTCGAATGTCTCCATGCCGCCAATTCCTGAGCCAATCCAAACACCAACACGATCAGCATTTTCTTCATTGATCGATAAATTTGCATCCTTTACCGCCATTAAAGACGCTGCAACCGCATAATGTGTAAAGCGGTCCATTTTTCTAGCATCCTTTTTTTCCATGAAATTTTCGACATTAAAATCCTTTACTTCCGCAGCAACCTTAACTGGGTATTCATCTGCATTAACTCTTGTTAAAGGCCCTACACCTGATACACCTGCAAGGATATTTTTCCAAGTAGTTTCTACTTCATTCCCAAGCGGTGTTACAGCGCCTATGCCAGTAACAACAACTCTACGTTTATTCATTAATTTATATCTCCTTTGCTATTATAGATATTTAACGAACATTCTTACGATAATTATAGTACTTAGTGGAATTCTGCCTATCTGCCCCAACGCATAGCGATGGCACCCCATGTTAATCCGCCGCCGAAACCGACCATCACAATTAAGTCTCCATCTTTAATCTTTCCTGCCTCTAATTCCTCAACGATGGAAATAGGAATAGACGCCGCTGATGTATTTCCATATTTGTGAATCGTCTTTGACATTTTTTCTTCGGGCAAATCAAGACGCTGTCTCGATGCTTCCATAATCCGGATATTGGCCTGGTGAGGGATTAAGAAGTCAACATCCTCTTTCGTAAGACCCGCTTTTTCTAATACGTTTACACAGCTTTCACCCATTTGGCGGACTGCGAATTTAAATACTTCGCGACCGTTCATAATAATATATTCATCCTGATATAAATGCTTTGAGCCTGTTCCATCGGCGCCTAGTTCAAAGGATAGGATTCCTCTGCCCTCAGATACTTGGCCAATGACAGCGGCACCGGCACCATCCCCGAATAATACAGCAGTATTTCGATCTTCCCAATCTGTGACTTTTGAAAGCTTTTCAACCCCTACTATTAATACGTGCTTATAAGTGCCAGCCTCCACAAATTGCTTTGCTGTAACAATTCCATACATAAATCCAGCACATGCAGCACTAACGTCCATCGCGGCAGCTTTGACAGCCCCCAGCCTTTCCTGAAGCATGCAAGCAACAGATGGGAAAGGACGGTCAGGTGTAACGGTTGCAACTATGATCATATCTAAATCTTCCGGTGAAATATTTGCGTTCTCGATCGCCTTCCTTGCCGCTTCGTAAGCGAGATCAGATGTATCGGTATCATCATCCGCAATTCTTCTTTCTTCAATACCGGTACGTGTTCTAATCCATTCATCTGATGTATCAACCATTTTTTCTAAATCCGCATTAGTAAGAATTTTCTCTGGCAAGCATCTGCCAATTCCAATAATCCCCGCATTCATGGAGTCCACCCCTTATTATCTACTATTAAATGTAAAAGCCATAACAAATATACACTGGCTCAATTATAAAGCATTTATACAATAAACGATAATTAATATTATTATCAAATATTATGACTTGGTACTAATTTTATCAAATTTACAGGTGAAATTTCAAGATTAATCAAAGACTATTTATAAGTTTTTATCCACCATTGCCTAAACACTGATGAATAGTTCACATAAATTAATATAAAAGCTTAATTGTAAAGGGGATGGAGAACCGTTGGATACAGAAATGGAAAGAGAGCAAGATTTCAAAAAAACAGATCGCCTTAACCAATTAATGTTCCGTTCAATCGAGCAGCCCTCGAATGAGAACATGGGCATTGATGAAACATTTAAAGAAATGGAGTATGAAAATTCAAATAGAAGGTATAGTCATAGTCGTATTGATAGTTTGATGTTTGGTGAAAGGCATCATCCTTCACCTAAAGGGAGTACAAACAATAGTTCCCTATCAAACCATCTCAATCATGTTGTTAATAACATCAATTTCCTTGAACTAATGGACAATATAGACACTCTTGTTAGTTCTGCTAAGCAATTAAAACCATTATATCGACAGGTCACTCCTTTTATTGATCAGTTCTTCAAAAAGAAAGGTTAGTGGATAATAAAACCGGTCCTCTTATGAAGACCGGTTTAAATTATTTATTCTCTGCTAACGCTTCTGCTTTTCCCATATCATATGCCTCATTCATTACCTTTGTAAAAAGACTCATGAATGGCTGGATCATTTCCAAGGATAATTCTACTCCAGCCTCTTCTAATTGCTGTTTTGCTTCTGGAAGATATTTCATGGCAATTTGCATGAATTCCATCGTTTTGTCTGTTGTTTGCATGAATTATGTAACTCCTTCTTTTCTTTATTTACTTGGCAGTTCCCCAGTTTCTCTATACTCTGCAATGGCTGTATTAATTTTATTAATAAATTCTTGGTCCACGTCTGAGCTGAACTTTCCAAGAGTAATTACATCCTCTTGAAAATCAAATGACAGATTTCCTGATTTTAGTTCCCCTTTGTTAAACAAATCTGCCACTATTTCATATAGAACGTCCACATGCTGGATCGTGCTAGTTAAAACGGCGGACTCACCCAAATCTGACTGATCAGAAATATAGCCGATTGCATAGTGGCCCCTTTCTTTAATCTGTTCGATGACAGGAACGTTATAGCCATCCCCGGCTGGATAAATAACATCGGCACCTTTTGCCATTACCTTATCTAATAGTTCAATCGCTTTTCTATCATCATCCCAATTGCCTACATACTCAATCATGACATCTACATAAGGATTTTCATAATTTGCCCCTTCATAGAAGCCTTCAATTTCAGGCTGCCACTCATATGCTGCAATGATTCCTATTGCATTAGTCTTTGTCATATGACCTGCAAGCATCCCACCGAAAAAACCCATTGCATATCCTTCGAAATTTAAACTTGTCGTATTGGTATTTTCAGCATCTCCGTTAAAGCTGACAAAATGAATATGGGGATAGCTAGGTGAAATCTGATTAAAGTATTCCGCATATTCATTGCCGTGGCCAAAAATAATATTAACTCCCTTTTGGTCGTATTCTTTCACCGCACGTTCGACAACTAATTGAGAACTCATACCCTCTTTATAGTAAACCTCAATATTATGATGGGATTGAATCTTTAACATTCCTTTATAGCCTTTTGTTCCCCATACTTGATCATTTATCGTATCAGGGATTAATAAGCCCGCTTTCTTTAGTTTACCTGAGGACATTGCTTGTCCGCACGAGGCCAATAAAAGAAGACTTAAAAGAAGGATCCCAAATCGTACAAATAATTTTTGCATCTCCCTTTGTTCCGCCTCTCCGAAATAGCCATAACGTTTTTCTAAACAAAAAAATCCAGAATAAACTTCCAGCTATTTTCATTCTACCCTTAGCACCCAAGTTTTGAAAAGACTTTATTCCTATTCTATTAAATTCTGCCATCATCAATCAACTTTAGATGTCTTTTCTGATTTTCAATTCCCTCTGAATAAGGGGTGCAGTTCTTCACGATCTTTACCTTAATTTCATTCCGCTCTGATGGGTAATTAATTGTAATCATTTTTAGAACTTCAGCAGGAATGGAAAGAAAGTCAACACATTTTTTCCAATAGTGTGGAATATCGCTTTTCAAAGTGCAAGCATCGGCAGATTTTGTTTCAGCCAATTTTAAAATTGGATCCAGAATATCTGCAATGTACAAAGTATCATGAATCCATTCACATTCATGAATGGATAATTCCCGGTCTGGATCTGATGATTTTTCTAAGGATTGTTGAAATAAAAAGGAGTTTGGCTGCCAAGGTCCGTAGATTGTTGGGAGATAAATGCGGTGACTGATTATTTCATTTTCCAAAATGCGCTGGATATTTATATCCTTTTGATGAAGCCATTGTATTGGGAAAAGAGAGATGATTCTAGTATCGGTTTCAGCTATTTTCTGTTTGTTATTTTTTAGAAATCTTTCAAGTATATTATCTTTATTGAATAAAACCTTTTGTTCAGTTGCAGAAAAACTATAGTAATCAATAAGAATTAAGGTTTGTGCATGGATCTCCACTTGAGAGACCAAATCGGACATAATTATTTCCTTAAAATTAGCGTTACGGCCAATTTCCATCCGCTTTTCAATAAGATACGCATCTTTTTCTCCATTTTCTGATCGAACACCTAACACTTCGAAACCTTGATCCAGCAAAGACCGACAAAAATGAAAACCTAAAAATTGAAATGCCCCAATTATGACTGCCCTGTCCATACAAAGCCTCCCTATTTATTCTCAGTGTATACTATGCAAATGAACGACTAATTATTTCTTTTTGTCTGTCGCTTGCTTTTTAATCTTTAATATTTGATTTTCATATATTAAATGATCTGGAAGTGAGTTTACACTTTTAAGTTCTTCAATTGATACCCCTAAGGTTTGGGAGATTTTCAATAACGTATCACCTGTTTTCACTTTATACATTACATATTGCTGATCAATCGAATCTTGAAAATAGATGAATTCAGGCTTCTCACGACTAGCCGCCACCTTTGGATGAACAATTTTTTCGTCCACTAAAATATCAATCATTTGTCTTACCCGAGCTTTATAAGAATTAGGTTGAACAGTTTTATGTCCCTGTTTTTTGATGATTTTTCGTTCATCGGCATGTTCGAGATAATAGGTTACTTTATCGACAGTATCTTTAGGTGACGATGATACAACAAGATCCATTCCAGGTTTGAACCTGCTTCTGACTCCTTGTGTATCTTGTGTAATTAGAAATCCGCCGGAACCAAGAATCTCAAATGTGCGCTGTGTAACTAAATTCGGGTAATTTTGCAAGCCAATGATGATGTCGGCAGAGCTAAATAATTTATTAGTTTCTGTATAAGAAAGATGCCCGTGAATCCAATCGTTTGGTAAGTCAAAACCTAAATATGAGCCCATTTGATCCCAGTAATTACCCCAAAAATCGATTCTAAACTGATTTTTAAGAAGAGGCTTTATTAAAAGCTTAATTGATTCATGACGAAAATGGTCTGGATATTTCGATAATATATCTGGATAAGCATTAGCAACTACCGCAATTTTGGCACTATACTCCGGATATTTACGGGTAGGAAAATGTATGGTTTCTTCAAACCCAAAATCTAAAAATGCAGATGGAATTCCTCGCTGTTTATAAACATATGATGTTTCCCTGCAAATGGTAAATACGAAATCCGGCTTCATATTTTCGATTAATGGCAACGTCCAATTTTTTGTATAGGCTGGATCCTCGACTGCCCAGTATATTAATGGGATATTTCTAGTTGTCATCTGTTCCTTGATTAAAATTTGTTTTCTAAATGTATGCTCGGGTCCCCACCCTATTGTAACAGCAAGATCAGGATTGAATTCCGCCAATATTTTTGGCAAGTTTTGCTTAGTAATGGGGCCCGAAATCATTACATCATGTCCATTAGCATGAAATCCCTTTGGCAATGTATGTGGCCAGAGGTTACCGCTATCAATGAAAAGAACTCGCATTCATCTTCCACCTTTATATTCTACCTTTCTCTTATTTTTATATAATCCTTGACATCAATAATATCTGTTGCCAGTTTATTCATTTTTTTAATTTGCTTTACACTCACTCTGTATTTTTTCGAAATAGACCGCAGGCTTTCCTTCGGCTTAAAGATATGAATTTCATATTTTGCTTGCAAAATGTCAAGGTAAAAGACCCAGTTACCTATACTTGGGGCAGCCTTTTCCTTTGATATAAGCCCGGCTTTCGTAATTGTTTCTAGAATATACTTAGCTCGCTCTAAATAAGAATATTTCTTTACTGCCTCAATACCAGCCTTTTTTATTTCAAGACGCTCCTCCGGATGGGCTAAAAAATGCTTTACTAATTTAATTGTTTCTTCGGGAGAGGAAGTCACAATAAGGTCCTGACCAGGTGTGAAAAGACTTCGAATTTTAGAAGTATCATTTGTTAGCAGAAACCCGCCTGAGCCTAATATTTCATATGTCCTTTGTGTCACTTGCGAGTCCATATTTTGTACACCTAAAAGGATATCTGCGGAACTGTATACTTTATTTGCCTCTATATATGGTAAAAAACCATGATTCCAATGTTTAGGAATCTCCTTGCCAATAATATGACCCATAAAGTGCCAATAACGTCCCCAAAAATCAATTCGAAGATTTTCCATTATAAAAGGGCTTAAAAGATTTCTCAATGCTTCAAATCTGTAATTTAGGGGGTTTTTTTTATAAAGCATCGGGTATCCATTTGCCACCAATGCAAGTGAGACATCGTATTTAGAATCTATTTCTGTTGGAAAATGTACTTTTGAGTGATAGCCAAAGTCTAAATGAGCTGCTTTGTAACCTTTTTCTTTATAAAAATTGACACGATGAGGGCAAATGGTAAAGATAAAATCGGGTTGAATTGTTTCAATTAGCGGAAGTGAAAAAGTGAGAGTGTATCCGGGGTCTTCTGTAGCCCAATAAATATGAGGAATTCCTAAGTGGGCTACATGCTTTTTTATTAATAACCTCCTTTCTTTTGAATGTTCTCTCGTGTGCCCCATCGTAAAAATCAAGTCAGGTTTAAAGCTTGTAATCATCTCTTCTAAACTCCAGTCCATTAGCGGACCGGATACCATCACTTCATGCCCAGCGTCCGAAAATCCGTTTGGCAGGCCATAAATCCACATCGGATCGCTTTCCAAAAATAAAATTCTCATATAAAATCACCTACTTTCACCTGGTTTCTTTTAACATCTCACTTACTTTAACAATTTGGAGTCCTTTATTTAATAATTTTGGTATTACAACTTCCATTGCTTTTGCCGTGGATTTTCCATTTAAATGGGCAAGGACGATGTCATTTCCTGTTGATTTTGTCATGATTCTTTCTCCTATTTCATCACTTGACGTTTCTTTCCAATCAATCGTATCAATACTCCAATAAACAGTATATGGAAATTGATTCTTTCCAGCTGTTTCAAGAACAGATTTATTCCATGCTCCAAATGGCGGCCGGAATAACGGTATTCCTTTTGTACCGAGAAGCTTTTCGAAGCACTCTTCAGTTTTCTGTAATTCTTCTGTCATTTTATCAGATGGAATTTTTGTAAAGTCTGGATGACTGTATGAATGATTTGCAATTTCATGTCCATCCTCGATTATACGTCTCGAAAGTTTCGGAAATTGCTCGACCCATTTTCCTGTCAAAAACATTGTCGTTTGAATACGGTGTTTCTTTAAAACGTTTAATATTTCACCTGTATGTTCAGCGCCTGCGCCTGCATCAAAGGTCAATGAAATTTCATTTTTATTAGTGAATCCATTTGAAATTAATACCGAGGGTAAGGATATTGTCTCAGTCAAAACTTTTCGATTTATTTTTATTAGCTGTCCTGCATATAAATAATTTGATTTTAATTGATTGTCTTCTTTTAGCTGCTCAATAGGTATTGTAAATTTTTTAGAAATATGACTTAATGTTTCACCATGACAGATGGTGTAATAATTGTATTTACTCTTTTTCGTTTTTATGGGCAGCCCTGCTTCTATTTCCTTAAACTCCTTCATAGAAATCGTCCCCATTCAATGGTACAAGTATTATCAAACATTCTAATCCACAATATGTTTAATCCCATGAGTTGTATAGTGATTCTGACTAAATACATCAAAAAGTATGAAAGAGTCGTGTAACAAATACAATCATTTTTATATTGAGGGGCATATTTTATTTAAAATTATATAGAGAGGACAAGATTGGGTGGAACACATACCTATTTATCATGGTAATTTGAATTCGGGAAAAATTGCTTTTATGGTCAATGTTGCATGGGGTAATGAATATTTAAAGGATTTATTAATGATTTTGAAGAAATATCAAATTAAGCTTACTTTTTTCCTTGAGGGCAGATGGGTCAATAACAATCCCCAATCTGCACTTAAGATACAGCTTGCCGGACATGAGATCGGAAACCATGCCTATTCACATCCGAATATGATCACACTTTCGGATGAAGAAATTAAAAATGAGATTACAAGCACGAATGATGTAATTGAACAACATCTGAAAATAAAACCAGCCTTTTTCACTCCTCCCTATGGATATTTCGATCAAAGGGTCATTGAAGCTGCTGCGAAGGAAAAAATGAAAACTATTCTTTGGACTTTAGATACATTGGATTGGAAACTCGAGGATCACCATGAAATTATTAACAGAATTGTACCTAATTTAAAGAACGGCTCTATTATTCTTATGCATCCAAAAAAATCATCTCTTGAAGCACTTCCTATTATTTTGAATCATGCTGCTGAAAAGAGATTATTAGTTTGTACAATAAGCGAATTACTTTCCTGTTAGATTATGTAAGTTGGGTATTTTCCCTCAGAAGGAAAATACCTGGTTTAATAGTGGAATGATGGAAACTTGCGAATATAACTATTATTGTCTTGAACATTTGAATCTTATTTATAGAGGCTGTTTTATAATATCCTTTCATTTTGTTTCATAAAATCAACAATTTGCGATTCAATCCCTTGCTTTTTTTCAGGCAGTAAATAACAAATTGAAGTTTGGATTCCTTCTTCCATCCATTTTAAAGTTCGGTTTTTTGTTTGTTTTGCCAGATTATACGATCTCCTATCCGTCATAATATGCATAATTTTCATTGGGATCTTCAGGGGATAATTAAAGTTTTCCATTTTTTTCATTACTTCAAGTTCAACCTGCATAATGTCGATATTATAAGCATCAGCTAGCTCTTTTAGAAATTTTTTATAGAAAAATTTATGTTCTTTTTCCATATCTAAATGATCTTTAAGCGAAAAGATGGGATTTATTAATATACATGTGCGGATTAGCTGAGGACCCATTTCATCTATTAGTTTTAATGCAATTAATGCCCCCATCCCTTCTGCAATTATATTGATTTTCACATTTATTATTTCTGTGCGGATTAAATGTTCATATAATCTTCTCGCCAGTTTAAATGCTCTTTCACTTCCCCAATTCTTTCCGTAAAGATTTGAATAAAAAATAGTATAGCCCTCTTCATTTAGCATTTTTAATAAAGCTGCTTTTCCTTCATTCTGTGTCCAGTAGCTCCCTTGTTCATTAACAAAGTGCCTGTCATCACCAATGATTAGGATACCGAAACCGCTTGGCTTATTAGGATAATGGATCATATTCCATTCGGTATCCAATCTAAAGTTCCGGCTTTCCATCGTGAAAAACTCCCTTGCTGCTTAGTTCATAATAATGTATGACGGTTCACATGAAATGAACGGGACATAGCCTATTTTTCATATGGAAACTATTTGCAGTTTGTGAAATACAAAGGCATGCCATAATTTTTCAGCTGTAGTCATTTATTATTTTTTCTCCTTATGGTAATATGATAGGGATTTAATAATGTAGAGGTGAATACGATGAGATTCTTTTGGACGTTTTTTTGGACTTTTCTTCTTGTTCAAATGTTAACTTATGTTGTAAGCTCCATGCTTGGTTTAGCTTTTGATTTCAAAACAGGATCCATTCTTGCAGTAGGTACTACGATTTTAATTTTTGTTATTTCAACGATCATTCCTGAAGGACCAGTGGAAAAAGAAGGTATTCACTAAAAAAGAGAGTGACTTTAGCGTATGCTTGCATACCCTTCCTAAGTCACTCCCTTTTTTTATTGGATTTTCACTGTTAATTCATCGTTTTCAATCGTAATCGATACTTCACTATAATCTTTAATTTCCCCACTGATAATTCTGCGGGCTAAAATCGTTTCTACATTTCTTTGGATAAAACGCTTTAACGGCCTAGCACCATAAACAGGATCAAATCCATTTTCAGCAATATACTCCTTAGCTGTTTCTGAAATATTTAGGCGAATATGCTGATCAGATAATCTCTCTTGGAGCTGTTTGATTAACTTAGAAACAATTTCCTTTATTTCTGTTAATGCAAGAGGCTTAAATAGGGTGATTTCGTCTACCCGATTTAAAAATTCTGGACGAAAATGTCCTCTTAATGTACTCATCACTTTATTTCGAGTTTCTTCATTTATATATTCTTCTCCGCTAACGCGTTCAAGCAAATACTGTGAACCAATATTAGACGTCATGATAATCACTGTATTTTTAAAATCAACTGTTCTTCCCTGTGAGTCCGTAATCCTTCCATCATCGAGCATTTGCAGAACAATGTTAAAGACTTCTGGATGTGCCTTCTCAATTTCATCAAGCAGAATAACGGAGTATGGCTTTCTTCTAACTGCTTCTGTCAGCTGTCCGCCTTCCTCATAGCCGACATAACCGGGAGGAGCTCCAATTAATCTTGAAACTGCATGCTTCTCCATGTATTCAGACATATCAATCCGAATAATATGCTCTTCACTGTCAAACAAGCTTTGTGCTAAAGCTTTCGCAAGCTCGGTCTTTCCTACCCCTGTTGGACCTAGGAAAATAAAAGAACCTATTGGACGATTTGGATCTTTAATCCCTGCTCTTGCACGAAGAACAGCATCGGACACAAGTTCAACTGCTTCATTCTGCCCGATCACTCTTTCATGAAGAATGCTTTCTAGTCTTAGGAGCTTCTCACGTTCACCTTCAACAAGCTTGGCTACAGGAATGCCTGTCCATCTTGCAACAATGTCCGCTATCTCCTCTTCTGTTACCTCTTCTCTTAATAAGCGTTCTCCATCCTTCTCATTGACTTCCTGCTCAAGCAGCTTTATTTCTTTTTCCAATGCAGGAATACTTCCGTGTCGAAGCTCTGCTGCTTTATTTAAATCGTATTCGCTTTCGGCCTTTTCGAGTTCGCGACGTAATTTTTCCAGCTGTTCTCTTTTTTCACGGATTTTCTGAATGCCTTCTTTTTCGTACTGCCATTTTGCTTGCATATGATCGGCTTTTTCCTTAAAATCAGCCAATTCCTTCTGCAAAAGCAAAAGTCTAGCTTTACTTGCTTCGTCACTTTCTTTCCTTAATGCTGCTTCCTCTATTTCAAGCTGCATTACTCTTCTTGTAACCTCATCAAGTTCCTGTGGCATAGAGTCAATTTCCGTGCGAATCATAGCACAAGCCTCATCAACTAAATCAATTGCTTTATCGGGGAGAAAGCGGTCTGTTATATATCTATCCGATAAAGTAACCGCTGCAACAAGGGCACGGTCATGTATATTGACCCCGTGGTGAATCTCATATCTTTCTTTAAGCCCTCTAAGGATCGAAATGGAGTCCTCCACATCAGGCTCTTGAACGAGAACTTGCTGAAAGCGTCTTTCTAATGCTGGATCCTTTTCAATATATTTTCGGTGTTCATCAAGGGTCGTGGCACCTATACAATGCAATTCACCTCGGGCGAGCATTGGTTTTAGCATATTTCCTGCGTCCATAGCCCCCTCCGTCTTGCCTGCTCCAACGATGGTGTGGATCTCATCAATAAAGAGAAGAATCCTTCCTTCGCTTTTTTTTACTTCATTTAAAACCGCTTTAAGACGCTCTTCAAACTCTCCTCTAAATTTTGCTCCGGCAATAAGAGAGCTCATATCTAAGGAGAATATTGTTTTATCCTTTAACCCTTCTGGAACATCTCTTCGTACAATTCTTTGAGCAAGGCCCTCGACTATTGCCGTTTTCCCTACACCCGGTTCTCCGATTAATACAGGATTGTTTTTTGTTTTTCTAGATAAAATTCGAATGACATTCCTAATTTCACTATCTCTCCCAATTACAGGGTCCATCTTTCCCGCCTTTACCTCTGCAACTAAGTCTCTCCCATATTTTTTTAAGGCTTCATATGTTGCTTCTGGATTTTGTGATGTCACCCTTTGATTCCCCCTTATTTCCTTTATCGCAATCTCTAGCTTATGACTATTAATTCCCTCTTTGTTAAAAGCTGCTGACGCTTCGGATGTTGATTCTGAGATGGCTAATAGGACATGTTCAACTGAAATAAATTCATCATTAAAATTTTCTCTAATTTCATCTGCCCTTGCCAAACTGCGTTGAAGATTACTCGTAATATATAGCTTTCCCTGTTCAATACCGGTTCCCGAAACTTGCGGTTTTTTCCTAAGTATGTGTTCTAAACCTTTTTTCATATTTTCAATTGATACATGTGACTTTTTCAGAATAGATGCCATTAGACTGTTGTCCTGTCCGAGAAGAGCCAATAATAAATGAACATCATCCACTTCCTGATGCTGTTCCCTTATTGCTAGATTTTGCGCACTTATAATGCCGTCCTGCATCCGTTCCGTCATTTTATTAATATCCATACATATCCTCCTCTCTGACCTTCTTTGACCTTTAATGTTATTATAGCATATGTAAAGCCATCCACAAATGGATGGCTCTGAATAATAAATTAAGCTTAAGGTTTTCTTTGATACGTCCAAACACGGTTATGGTTGGAGTTTTCAGGAAATCTATCTCCTGCCTTAAGCTTTAACATTTGTGGATTATTAACATTGCTTCCGGTTTCGCCAACTTCAATATAAACTCCATTATTAGGTGCTTTCTGACCCGGTTTAAATTGACGATTTTGCCCCATACATAAATTCCTCCTTTATTTCTAGAATCACTACTATTATTTCCATCGTAAAAATTCAGCGAGATAGAACTTTTTACCATAATAAAATAGCAAAAGGCCTTCCAACAGTAAGAAGGCCTTTTGTTTTTATAAAATTTCCGATAATAGAGCTTTTTGAACATGAAGTCTGTTGCCAGCCTGCTGGAAGACAGCTGAATTCGGTCCATCAATCACATTTGCTGTAACTTCTTCTCCCCTATGTGCTGGCAAGCAATGAAGGAAAGTGAAATCATTCTTCGCATTTTTGACAAGACTCTCGTTTACTTGGAAATCTGTGAAGTCTTTCAGTCTTTTTTCATTTTCGGCCTCTTGCCCCATACTCGTCCACACGTCTGTATAAATAGCATCTGCACCATTTACAGCTTCATATGGATTATTTGTTATCGCTACATTTCCTCCGCTAGCAGCAGCAAACCCTTTTGCCTTATTAACGATATCTGCATTTGGTTCATAACCAACTGGAGTGGCTACCGTAATATTTACTCCTAGTTTTGCTGCGCCAATCATTAATGAATGGGCAACATTATTTCCATCACCAACATATGCTAGCTTTAACCCTGCTAATTCACCTTTAGTTTCCTGTAAAGTTAATAAATCTGCTAATGCCTGACATGGGTGGTACAAATCTGTCAGCCCATTAATGACTGGAATCGTTGCATGTAAAGCAAGCTCTTCAATAGTTTTATGCGAAAAAGTACGAATCATAATGGCGTCTACATAATGTGAAAGAACCTTAGCCGTATCAGCAATGGACTCCCCTCTTCCTAATTGGAGATCTTGACTATTTAAATATAAAGCCTGACCCCCAAGCTGAATCATGCCAGCTTCAAATGAAACTCTCGTACGTGTAGATGATTTCTCAAATATCATCCCTAGAATTTTACCCTGTAAGGGAGCAATGTGTTCACCAAGCAATGCTGCATTCTTAAGCTTCTTAGCTTTTTGAAGTAAACCACTTATAACCTCTGGAGAGAAATCTGCTAAAGCTAAAAAATCATTTCCTTTAATATTAAGTTTGTTATCTGCTGTTTGAATTGAAATAGCCAATTCAATCACTCCTTTTATTTGTATTTTTTTCCAATTTTATTTGACGTTTAATATTTCCCAAGCAATTTTTAGTCGAAGCAACGATGGATTTGATTTATTTAGAGCATACTTATAAATAAATTTATTTTCAAAGTAGTTTTATAATCCTTTTCTGATGTATTTTTATTTAATATTATTTATTTTTATGCAATTTATTTTAAAAATTATCAGCCTATACGGCTGTTTTAGAGAATTTTTTTATTACTGTTTTAATTATATTTACTGCTTCATCCATTTCGGAAATTGATACCGTTAAAGGCGGCAAAAGCCGTAATACATTACTGCCTGCTGGCAGGGCTAACAATCCATTTTCCCTAAGTTCCTTTAATAAAACAGGCAAATCAATAGACGTTTCAATTCCGAACATGAAGCCAAGATTTCTAATTTCATTAATCTCTTCTAATGAACCTAAATCACTGCATATTTTCTTTAACAGATATTGACTGTTGTTTAGGACATTCTGTAAAAATTCCTCTTGAAATATAATTTCCATTGTAGCAATAGCCGCAGCAACTGAAAGGGGATTTCCGCCAAAGGTTGACCCATGGCTTCCAGGTCCAAAGACTGTTTCTAGTTCCTTTCTCCCGATTACTGCTCCAATTGGCAAGCCATTTCCTAACCCTTTCGCAGAGGTGACAATATCAGGTGTTAAGTTAAATTGCTGAAATGCAAACGGTGCACCTGTCCGCCCAATCCCAGTTTGAATTTCGTCAATAATGAAAAGGGCATTATACTCTTTACATAATTCCTGAACACCCTGTAAAAACTCTTGCTTTCCAATATGAATTCCGCCCTCACCTTGAACAACTTCAAGCATTATGGCAGCTGTTTCGTTATCCATCGCCTCTTTAAGTCCATCTAAATCATTAAAAGGCAAGTAGACAAATGTTTCAAGCATAGGACCAAAACCGGTTTTTATTTTATCCTGTCCTGTTGCCGACATGGTGGCAAAAGTCCGTCCATGGAAAGAATTCGTAAAGGTAATGATTTTCTTTCGGCCAGTAGCTTTTCTAGCGAGCTTAATTGCCGCTTCATTCGCTTCAGCACCACTGTTTGAAAAAAATACTAAATCCATCTTAGCACCTTCAGCTAGCAGTTTTGCAGCCTTCTCTTGCTCCCCTTGAATAAATAAATTGGAAACATGCCAGAATCGGTCCAGTTGGCTGCTGATTGCTTTTTGCACGACCTCAGGGCGATGGCCTAGATTGCAAACTCCAATTCCTGCTGTAAAATCCAAATATCTTTTTCCGTTTTTATCTATCATTACACAGCCTTCTGCCTGCTCTGGCTCAACGTCCCAACGGGCATATGTCGGAAATAAATGGCTCATTTTAATACCCTCTCTTTGGCATTGATTTCTGTTCCAATCCATTGTAAACCATCAAAAAATCTCTTTTTTCCTGAAACAATCATCACACTTTTTATTCCTTTTTCGATAGAGGCTACAGCTGATTTAACCTTGGGAATCATTCCGCCAGTGATTTGTCCTTCATTAATGTATCTATCTATCTCTTCAGTATTTGTTTGAAGCACGATGTTGCCATCAATCATAATCCCATCTACATCTGTGACAAAAATACAATGTTCAACCTCTAATGCATTTGCTACAGCTGCTGCAGCAAAATCGGCATTTATATTTAGCTTTGCTCCATCTTCGGTAACTGCAATTGGCGTAATGACAGGAATAAATCGGTCTTGCAAAAGCATGGTGATTACCTCTTTGTTCACCTTCGTAACATCACCGACAAATCCAAGCTGCTCCTTGTCAAGAAACTCCCCTTGCAAGACCCCTCCGTCACTTCCATTTAAACCAAAACCCTTTAATCCATAAGACTGGAGTTTAGCTACTAGTTTTCTGTTTGTCTGACCAGACAAAACCATTTCGACAATTTCAAGAGCTTGTGAAGTTGTCTTACGAAGCCCTTGAACAAATTCATGAGGGACCTGAAAAAGATCAAGCATTTTATTAATATCAGGTCCTCCCCCGTGTACGAATATAAGCTGGTAGCCTTGTTTTTCTAACTCTATTAAACTTTCAAAAAATATTGGGGTTAGTTCATCCATCACACTTCCACCGCATTTAATAACGATTGTTTTCATGTGACTTCCCCCTTACGAACGGTAACTTGCATTAATTTTGACGTAATCATAGCTTAAGTCACAGCCCCAGGCCTTACCTGCTCCAGTTCCTTGGTGAAGATCAACATAAATATGAATTGTTTGGCTGCGCAAATATTCGCTTGCCTCTTCTTCTGAAAATGGCTGTGGCTCACTATTCTTAAGCATTGTAACTGGCCCAATCGCAATGTCGACAGTATTAGGGTTTATACGAACCTTTGACTGACCTATAGCTCCGATGATTCTTCCCCAGTTAGCATCTTCTCCATATACTGCTGTTTTCACAAGGTTTGACCCTACAATTTGCTTAGCTACTTGTCGTGCCTCAAGATCACTTTCTGCACCTTTTACATCCACTTCAATTAATTTCGTTGCCCCTTCGCCGTCTTTCGCGATTTGCTTTGCTAGGCTTTCACATGTCTTCGAAAGTAGTTGCACAAACTTTCCCCAATCAGGGTGATTAGGTGTTAATGACTTATTTCCGGCCATTCCATTGGCCATTACAAGAACCATATCATTTGTCGATGTATCCCCATCAACTGTTATTTGATTAAATGTCGTATCTGTAACAAGCCCTAGAGCAGCTTGAAGATGTTCACTTTCAATATGAGCATCTGTAGTTATAAAGCCTAGCATTGTAGCCATATTCGGATTGATCATCCCAGAGCCTTTAGCCGCCCCGCCCATTGAAATCGTTAAACCATCAATAACTGCGCTGTAGCAACAATTCTTCATCACAATATCTGTAGTTAGAATCGCTGTTTGAAAGTCCTCACCATGCTTAGAGTCGTTATCCGGCTGTAAATTCTGAATCCCGATTTCAAGCTTATCCATTGGCAAATACTCACCAATAACTCCCGTTGATGCGACTGCTACGTAGTGCTCCTTTAATCCAAATTTTTCTGCTGTCCATTTTCTCATTTGGAAAGCGTCTTTTATTCCTTTTTCCCCGGTACAAGCATTTGCACAAGCACTATTAACAACCACTGCTTGCAGCATTTTCTCCACTTCAATGCTTTCTTGTGTTACTTTTAATGGTGCTGCCTGAAAATGGCTAGTCGTATAAACAGCAGCGCAATTTGCTGGAATTTCGCTAATAATAATCCCTAGATCTTTTTTTGAATACCTTAAACCTGCATGCACCCCGGAAGTATTAAATCCTTTTGGAGAAATGATACTTCCTCCTTTAACCTCTTTTATGGATACAGATTGAGTAACAGCTTGCATTTCTTCTTCCTCCTTATGGATACATTGGAATAAAATCTAAACCTGCCGTTTCTTCAAAACCACAGATAATATTTGCATTTTGCACAGCCTGCCCTGCTGCACCCTTCATTAAATTATCAATAACAGAAATAATCGTTAATCTTCCGGTCCTTGGATCGACATGAAGACCAATATCACAGTAGTTGGAGCCAGCCACCTCTTTTACCGATGGGAATGTATTTTCCGGCCTAATGCGAATGAACGGATTTTCACGGTAAGTTTCGTTATACAACTCTAGCAGTTGGGAGGTATTTAGATCTGCTGATAATTGAGCATAGGCTGTGATCATGATTCCTCTCGTAATTGGCAATAGATGTGTTGTAAAGGTAATTGGACTTATATCGTTATTCCATCTTGAAAGCTGTTTCTCAATTTCAGGCGTATGCTGGTGTTCATTAACCTTATAAACTCTAAAGTTCTCATTTGCCTCTGAAAAACTAGTATTTCGGGCTAATGATCTGCCGGCACCTGATACTCCTGATTTGGCATCGATTATAATACTCGATGGATTAATCAGCTTTTCTTTTACGACTGGGGCCAGGCCCAATAGTGTAGCAGTCGGGTAACATCCAGGATTGGCGATTAATCTGGAAGCTCTAATCTCTTCTTTGTACCATTCTGAAAGTCCATAGACGGCTTTGGCAGACAAAGATTCATTAACAGGTTCATGTTTGTACCATGCCTTATATGTCTCTGCTGGTAATCTTAAATCGCCAGATAGATCAATAACGGTTATATTCTTATTTTCAAATTCATCAGCTAAATGTCCGGAAATTCCCGATGGCGTAGCAAGAAAAACTATATCTGATTGTTCAGCGATCTTACTTGAATTAATGTTCTGCAAGTTGTCACCAATGATTTCAAAGAGGTGGGGATATTCTTTCCAAATCGGAATATCTTTCTTAGATGAGTGGATTGATTGTATTTTAAATTCAGGATGCCTATGTAATATCCTCAGCAGCTCTGCTCCTCCATATCCCGTTGTTCCAATAATTGAAACGTTCATAGCTTCTCCCTTCATTAACCATGTTGTATATTTAATCATTTTTTTTTATATTTATGAATTAATATTTCTCTTATTATAGAAAGGATGGAAGATAAAATCAACTGTTTTTTGTTGAAGTTTTTTATCTTTACAATATAATAGTGTTATTATCCCTAAAAGATTGAATTATTCTAACGTTATAGGTTCGTTTTTCCCACGGACAGACACTACGGGAAAAGGTGGTTTATCAAATGGAGTCTCAAATTGAGTTTTCTAATGAGCTTAAAGAGTTATTACTAACTGTTAATCATAAAAGAAAAATTGAAAAAGGCACCTTTCTATTCCAAGAAGGGATGAAAGCAAGCGAACTGTTTATTATTGAAAGCGGTTTAATTCAAATAAGTAAAATCGTTCCAGATGGGCGTGAGCTTACTTTAAGAATGTGCTCTACAGGTGATATCATTGGGGAGCTTACACTTTTCTGTTCAGCACCAAGGTACATGCTAAGTGCAAAGGTAATTGAGGCTGGAGAGGTTGCGGTTATCGCTCAAAGTGAATTAGAGGAAAGGTTAAAACAGGAGCATAAGCTAGCACTTGAATTAATGAAGTGGACAAGCCTTCAATATCGAAAAACACAAACTAAATTTAGAGATCTCATTCTCCATGGGAAAAAGGGTGCCCTATATTCAACATTGATTAGACTTTCCAATAGCTATGGAGTGATTTCCGAAAATGGAATTACGTTAAGCATCCCATTAACGAACCAAGAGCTCGCTAATTTTTGCGGAACATCCAGAGAAGTGGTTAACCGGATGTTAGGAGAACTTCGAAAAAAAGAAATTATTTCGGTAGAAAAAGGAGTCATTACTATCCACAGCCTTAACTATTTAAAAAACGAAATAGACTGTGAAAACTGCCCAGTTGAGATATGTAATATTGATTAGCTCAAAAAAAAACGCTTAGTCGAAGCGTTTTTTTTATTGTATGGCATTAAGAACGATGATGAAAAAATAAGCGGCGTTTACAATCTCAAGAATGCCTAATTTGGCCATCGTCAAGCCTTTGCCGTAAAAAATGACGGCTCTAATTAGGCTTGGGATATAGGCTGCCACTACTATCCAATTGCCCGTCATGATCCAGACCATAATAATCGCTATATGAAATAACCAGGATATCCATTTATACTTTTGGTTTTTCTTTTCTCTTATCATTGTTTTTACAAAAAAGGTGCTGCCAGTGAAAAATAAAATTGAGGCAAAAAAGACTATCCAAACCTCACTAATCAGGTCTCCATTTGAAAGAAAGCCACTAGCTAACCCTGCTATTGAAAACACAATAATAGCACTCAAATCATTGCCTAATGCACGATCCCTGTTTTTCGATGAATAATAGGCGTTAAGGGTAAAGAAAGGAATCATAACCAGCCCAAATATCACTATGGAAGGTCTTTCCCATAATGGTATCAAGAGCAATATCAAAGCCGGCACTACATAGATAATCGTCCATTTTCGATAGAAATTTATCTTTTTCCTTTTAAATAAAAGGAGCATTGGATATGTAGCTAAATACAGTAATAGCCAGCCAAAGAAAAAAGGGATATGTATCCACATGAAATCATTTGCAGCAACTCCCAGCCAAAACGGGATCATTAGCATCGCCCAAGCCCCGTGCTGTTTTGGTAAAAATAGCTTCACTATTTTCTCCTCCCTTTGGAATGCTGACTTTACTATATCTGCTAATTCATTTTCGTTAAGTGAAAATTATCACAGAAAGGAATAAAACCGCCAAATTGTGACGGTTTTGAGGCGTTTACATTTTATTTACTTTGCTGGTTTATTAGGAACTTGATAATCCATTCTACCCCTGCCTTATCATGGATAGAAAAAAATGGAATGTTAGGATAAGCATCTCTAATCGTGGCATTTTCCTCATCCCAATACAAAGCTGCTTTAATATTCGTTAAGGTTGTAAGAAGTTTATAGCTATCAAGCGATCTCAGGATAACAATTTTCGGATAACTGGCATGCTTATGGCCTTCAATAATAATAAAGTCTGGGTTAAATTGCTTTAGGATCACAAGCTGCTCATCAATCGTCCATTTTATTTTCTCGGCTTGGAGAAGGATTCTTCCATCCCCCTCCACAATAGCTGCGAGTGCCCCAGAAGAAATATGCTGACTAGAATCCTTCGTTTCAAGCAGTTCAGGCTTTCCTCCATGCCCATGATGCTTAACCGTTGCGGCTGTTAATTCATGTTTCGTAAGATGAGTAATAATTTTATTTACAAGTGTTGTTTTTCCGCTGTTTTGGTAACCAACCACTTGAAAAACATATGGAGACGTTACCATGGCCACTCGCTTCCGTCATAGTCCTCAAGCAGCAATACATCCACTTCAGAGCCTGCTTGAAAGCCCCTCGTTCCCCCTGGAAGAATCATTAAGGAATTAGCTCCGGCAAGGCTCATTACGATATTGGATTTGTCTACACCACTTGGAAAAACCAATAATTTTCCGTCCTTTACAGTGACAGTACTTCTAACAAAGCGGGTAAAAGGATTTGCTTTTGCAAATTCAACCGTAAGTTCAGCCTTCTCTTTCCGAAGATGAGGCTTTTCAGCAAATAGCATTTTCCTTATGATTGGACGGGTAAATAGTTCGAAACCAACATAGCAAGCGGATGGATTTCCCGATAAACCGAATAAAAGCTTTCTTTCTAACTGTGCTACAGTCGTCACACTGCCAGGCCTCATGGCTACTTTGTTAAAAAGCACTTCAGCATTCATTTTACTATATATGGCTGGGAGATAATCAAAGTCACCGACTGAAACTCCACCTGTTGTGATCAGTATATCTACTTTATCTAAAGCTGATTTTACCGCTTCATAGCATGTGTCAAACTCATCAGGAAGTTTACCAAAATACTTAACTTCTGCACCCGTGCGTTCTATTTGGGCAGCAATCATATAAGAGTTGCTGTTTCTTATTTTGCCAGGCTGTAGCTGATCATCTACATCCAACAGCTCAGTTCCTGTAGCATATAGACCTACTACCGGCTTTTTTGCAACCGGAACCTTTGCATAGCCAAACGTGGCTAGTATGGCCTGAATTCCTGGATTTATTTTTGCCCCTTTTTTAATAAGAATGTCCCCTTCTTTTGCATCCTCACCTCGGAATGAGATATTATCCCCAGGATTGAATGAACGTTTAATGGACATATAATTTTTCCCATTTTTTTCAAAGCCTTTCGTTAACTCAAGCATTACAACGGCATTACATTCTGCAGGCATCTGTGCCCCTGTCATAATGCGAACCGCCTGGAATGAGCCAACCATTTTACTTGTCACGTGTCCAGCACCGATATGATCAATAACTTCAAATTCTATGGGATTGTCTGGTGATGCTTCTTTCGTATCGACCGCTCTGACAGCAAAACCATCATATGGAGAACGGTCAAAATGAGGCACATCATTAGTGGCAGTTATATCTTCTGCCAAATACCTTCCGAAACTCTCATTTATTGAGACGTATTCTATGTGACCTGTTTTTTCAAAGTTCATTACCCGCTGAACTGCTTCACCAACAGGAATGGGATTTCTTCTTTCAACCATTTTATCAGCTCCTATAGAGACATCATTATCCTTATATTATAGGTGTATTGATGTTGATTTCATATAATATAGCTCACACTAAATTTCTATTATTTGTCTATAATTTTCATAAGTGTGATTACAGTCACCAGCTAACAATGAAATATCGTTTATGCTGTATATGTAAATAAAGCTTGATTAGGAGGATTATCATGACCATGGCTTTTTCAGAAACAACATTAGTAAAGGATATAGTTAATGAACAACCGAAAACAAGTGATGTATTTAAACGCTATCGTATAGATTTTTGCTGCGGCGGAAACATTCCATTAATAACGGCTGCAACCGAGCTGTCCGTTAACATGGAGCAATTAATGGCAGACTTAAACGAAGTATATGTTAAAGAAGAAAATCAAAAGGACAATATGGAAGTATGGACGGACAGTTCATCTGAAGAAATTATCAACCATGTCATGCAGCATTATCATGTTCCATTATTAAATGAACTTACCCAGTTAAGTCCATATGTAACAAAGGTAGCAAAGGTACACGGTGATCATCACCCTGAGCTATTGAAGGTATATGAGCTATTCTATGAGTTCAAGAAGGAAATGATTGAACATACAGCAAAGGAGGAAGACACAGTTTTCCCATTGCTGAAACAATTAGAAGATCCTGAAGTTCCTAACCGCGAAGAGATTATTAACTACATTAAAGAACTTGAGAAGGAACATGACCACGCTGGGGGACTTTTAAGACAGCTAAGAGAAACGACATCTGATTATGAGCTGCCACTGGATGCTTGCGGAACGTATACGCTCGTGTACAAGCGTCTTGAAATGCTTGAAGGACAAACATTCATGCATGTACATTTGGAAAATAACATTTTATTCCCAAGATATTTTTAATCATAATGTTGCGAAAGGAAATCGGCGATTGGTTGCCGATTTCTTTTTTTTATAAAAAAACATCCCAGACTAGGCAGGGATGTTTAACCACCAATATAGGACATCTCAATTTTCTTACGATTTTTTGCTGTTTCTTCAGTCCGTTCGTCTGAATAACGGTCTTTTCTACCGCTCCAAATATCGATGATTCTGTTTCTTATTTCAGCTTCTGACGCACCGTTCCTCATAAACGCCTTCATATCATGCCCATCTCCATTAAACAGACAGGTGAAAATCTGTCCATTTGCTGACAGTCTTGATCGCGTGCAGCTTGAACAAAAGGATTCCGATACAGATGGAATAAACCCTACATCCACATTTGTCCCTTCATATCGATAACGTTTGGCAACTTCGCCATAATAATCAGGATCAACAGCGTCCAATAGGAAGTGCTCCTTTAAGATTTCATAAATTTCCTTCTTTGTGAAAACATCATCCATTCTCCATCCATTTGTGCTGCCAACGTCCATATATTCTATAAACCGAAGCTGTAGTCCGTGTTCTTTGCAAAATTTTGCCATCGGTACGATTTCAGATTCATTTAATCCCTTTTTTACGACCATATTAATTTTTACGAAGAGTCCTGCCTCTTGGGCAGCCTTAATTCCATTGAGAACTTCTTGAACCGCAACATTTCTGCCATTTATTTTTCCGAATAACTCGTCATTTAATGAATCTAAGCTAACATTTACCCGTTGTAACCCGGCTTCCTTTAAATCATTTGCAAGCCTTGGAAGCAAGACTCCATTTGTCGTTAATGCGAGATCCTTTAGCCCATCTATTGCCGCAAGCTTTTTCACGAGAATCGGCAAATCCTTTCGAAGCAATGGTTCTCCGCCTGTAAGTCTGATTTTTTCTACACCAAGATCTACAAATATTTTCGCAAGAAGTTCAATTTCCTCATATGTTAATAGTTCGCTTTTCGGCAAAAAAGCAAAATCCGGTCCAAATTTCTCTGCAGGCATACAATACGTGCAGCGAAAATTACAGCGGTCAATTACCGAAATCCTCAGATCTCTTAGTGGTCGATTCAATTGATCTTTAACGATTGATTTTTCCATCCTATCAACTCCATTGAGGGTGACCTCTTTTGAAACATTGTAGCATACTATATGCCTTTATTAGGCCTTTCAGTTAAATTTAGTTAAAAAAGCCAAAGAGGGGAACTTTAGTAATTGGGCAAGGTTTAACTCATATAATACTTAATATAATATGCTCTTTCAAAAAATTATATACAGTTTGAAGAGTGAGTATAGACCAACTACCAGAGTCACCTTTTTTATCCAACTTTTAAGATGTTGCTTTTTTCCTTAATGTTTTTGGAATGTATACGCAGAAAGGTTCACTTTCCATATAATCTCCTGTGACTGCATACGCACGGGAACGAGAGCCGCCGCAAACATATCTAAATTCACATACTCCGCACTTGCCTTTGTATTGATCTGGATTTCTTAAATTCTTGAATATAGGTGATTCCCTATAGATTTCAGCTAAAGGCTGCTCCCTTACATTCCCTGCTTTAATTGGCAGGAGCCCGCTTGGGTAGACGTCTCCAATATGTGAAATAAATACGAAGCCATTTCCGTCATTGACGCCTTTAGGAGCTCTGCCAAGACCATCAATGGACCCAGTTAATCCTTGTTGAGTCAAAGCATCTAAATATTTAATGTCACCGTTTTGTGCATGTTCCTCTCTCATTTTATTCTGAATAACAACACGGCGATAATGCTGGGCTGCTGTTGTTTTTATATCAAAGGATACCCTTTTACTTAAATCATATAGCCACTTAAATACCTTTTCATGTTCAACAGGTGAAATCATATCACTTTCCTGTCCCCTGCCAGTTGGAACTAGGAAAAAGACACTCCAGAGAACACATTTCAAATCTTCTACAACCTTCGCCATCTCATCTAAGTAATCAATATTATAACGAGAAATAACAGTATTTATTTGAACAGGTATTTCAAGCTCATGCAAATACTTAATTCTTTCTATTGTTAAATCAAACGATCCTGCTGTTCCTCGAAAATGATCATGAATCTCAGGGGTTGGACCATCAAGACTGAAAGCCCAGCGTGATAATCCTACTTCCTTTGCTTTCTCAATTGCTGCTTTTGTCACATTTGGAGTAGCACTCGGGGTCATTGAAACACGGACACCTTTGTCCACTGCATATTTCGCAATATCAAAAACATCCTCCCTCATCAATGGGTCACCCCCGGTAAAGACAAGCATCGGATTATTCATGTCATAGATTTGATCAATTAATTCCTGTCCTTCTTCAAATGATAATTCACGGGGATCTCTTCTATATTGAGCCTCTGCCCGGCAATGAAGACATTTTAACTGACATGCTCTAGTTAATTCCCAAATCACAATAAAAGGATCTTTATTAAAATCGCGGCTAAAGGACATTAGAATCCTTCCTCTCTTATTTCACTATTTCCATTGCAATTTATCGCAAGGATTTTTATCTAAATATTGATTGCAATTGTAGTATAAGGGATAATGCAGAATAAATTAGTGAGAAATCTCACATTGAGGATTATCAGATAGTTGGATCTTTCTTAACTGGACATATATACTTGCTAGATTGGAGTAATTGGACAGGTTTTTGACTAAATAGCAAAGCATGTCAGATAAATTTGTTTTTTTGGACAGCTTTTCGACTAATTCCCAAACCTGTCCAGTAAACCATAGTTATCGGATAGCTCTTCGACTAATTCCCAGAACCTGTCAAGTAAACCGTAGTTATTGGACAGCTTTTCAAACTAAATCCCAGAACCTGTCCAATAACCATTTCGATTATTTAGTTTAGTCAAAATAAAACAGCAAGAGCATAAGCCCCTGCTGTTTTATGATATCGTAATGACTTCATATTTGGATGCAAGATCGATAAACGCTGGCATCCCGCTTATTTTACCGGCAATTAATTTATTTTCTACTCCGTAATAGTCTACACAAGTTTTGCAGGCAATTACTTCTACTCCCTTTTCCTCCAGCTCTTTAAGATGAACTGAAGCAAAGGATTGTTCAGTTAATGCAAATACACCGCTATTCATGCAAAAAATCGCTGCAGGTAATTCCTCTCTTTGCTTTAACAATGTAAAAAAGGTTTCAAGAACGCCTTCACCAAGCTCCTTATCTCCTTTTCCAAGCTGATCTGAGCTAACTAGAATGACTTTATTCTTCATCAGCCTCTCACCTCTAACGAACCCCTAAAGCAATCTTGGCATATCGAGACATTCTATCCTTTGACCATGGCGGATTCCAGACAATATTTACTTCCGTCTCTTTCACTTCTGGAATATCTGCTAGAGCACTCTTTACATTTTCTACAATTGTTCCAGCAAGAGGACAGCCCATTGACGTTAAAGTCATATCAACGGTCGTCTTTCCCTCTTCATCCATCTTAACATCGTATACCAATCCAAGATTAACGATATCCACACCAAGTTCTGGGTCAACTACTAGCTCTAGAGCACCCATAATACTATCTTTTACCTCTTGATCCATCTGCTATAACACTCCTTCTTCTATGTTTCTAATTATTATCTTATCAAATATAATCTTGAATATAAATGATGGGCATCACATCAGGCAGTAAATTTACTTTATAAATAAGTTTCAAACCATTTTACTGTTTCCATAACCCCTGTCGTACTCACTTTATGACCAGCTTTCTCATCACTAATAAATGAAAGATTTTCCGGTTGTTTATCGTATAAAGGTTTAATCGTTTCATAAAAATGAAAGGCAGGTGAATAAGGAACGACCGAATCCTGTTTGCCATGCCAGAATAGCAATGGTCTATTTCCAAGTTTATCAGTCTGCTTACTTAAATCAAGTTCTCTAATTTTGTTCATCAAATGAGCCATTTCATCATTAGTGAGTGGAATGTCAACTCCATGACGTTGAAGTTCATCTATTTGGTGCAAGGCAAACTTCTCATAGTAAGGCATACCCATTAAGCTTGCGGCCACTTTTATCCAAGGGTATTGAGTAAGGGCACCTAATGTGACAATTCCCCCCATTGAAGTCCCAACAACACCTACTCTACTAGGTTCTATCAATTGCTCATCTTCGAAGGAACTTTTTACGATCTCCAATTCTTCGATTGTTCGAATGATGATCTCCCAGAAATGTAAATTCAGTTCGTTTCCCGACAGTCCAGTACTCCTTTCACCATGGTAGAGTGCTTCAGGAAGGATTACACGAAACCCTTTTTCAGCTAGTAAGTAAGCATAGTGCAGATTAAATTCCTTCCTGCTTGTGAAACCGTGAATAAAGATGATAGATGGAAGTTTTTCTTCCCAATTATTCGAATCCGCAATATGCAGAAAGGGGATTTCGTTAATTTTGGAATTTTTTACGGTAATCATTGTAAAGCCTCCTAATGTTAAGCCAACCTATATATTAGGTTAAGTTTAAAATAAATCGTTATTTTTTTATTAGAAAAACTTGGCGTTTGCCAAGAACTTTCGGCAAATGCCTTAGCTTTTCTTATGCGATATCTGAATAGAAATTTACTCTTATTTGCAAGTTTAGATTAAAACAGTAAAAAACTTTAACCTTCCTATTAGCCAAAACAAACGAATATTTGTTAACATAGTGTTTATAGTTATTTTTTTGGTTTTAAACATATTTATGTTGGGTACGAGAGTAGGAACATTTCTCATTTAGTGTACCATGAGGACTTTCTTTTTTCTAAAGCTTTACACTTGAAATAGAAAAAATTGTATAAAGAAGGTGTTGTTATTATGGCAGAAAAGCATTTGATCGCGCTAGACTTAGATGGTACGTTGCTAAAGGATGATAAGACAATATCATTAAAAACAAAAAAAGTGATTCAAAAAGCCCGTGAAGAAGGGCATATTGTCATGATTGCAACCGGAAGACCTTTTCGTTCAAGTGAAATTTATTATAAAGAAATGAATCTTGATACTCCAATTGTTAATTTCAACGGAGCTTTTGTGCATCATCCAAAGGATAAAAAGTGGGGAGTTTATCATACACCGCTAGAAGTAAATATTGCTAAAGAAATTGTTGAGGGATGCAGTTCCTTTCATTTTCATAACATTATTGCAGAGGTCATTGATGATGTTTACTTCCATTATCAAGATAAAAAGCTTATAGAAATATTTGGCTTCGGTGAGCCGAATGTGACGACTGGTGATTTGCGCAATTTTCTAAACGCCTCTCCTACAAGTATGTTAATTCATACCGATCAGGAGCATGTGCAAACGATTCGTGATCATCTATCGAGCCTCCATGCTGAAGTCATTGACCACCGAAGCTGGGCGGCCCCGTTTCATGTTATTGAAATAGTAAAGGCGGGATTAAATAAAGCTGTTGGGCTGAAAAGAGCAGCTGATTACTTCCAGATTCCTGCTGATAGAATTATCGCTTTTGGCGATGAGGACAATGATCTGGAAATGCTTGAATTTGCAGGATATGGAATCGCTATGGGGAACGGAATAAATGAGGTTAAATCAGTGGCAAAAGATGTTACCTTAACAAATGAAGAAGACGGTGTTGCCGTTTATTTAAATGAATTATTAAATTTGAAGCTATAATTATGCCTCATCTTAGAAAAAAGACCAAGATATTCCCCTTTTTAAAAGATTCGATTAGAGCATACTAATCAACGAGGCAGCAGATAAGCTGTTTCAATAACTTCTTTTCTGGAGGGGATTCGATTGGGTAGACGTAATAAATCGAAACGCTTTGTTCAGCAGGGTGTAGATTCCGTTACTAAACATGCAGAACGTATCCCTTATCATACAACATATGCAGAGGCTGAGGCAGAGAAAATGGCTAATGTGAAAGATTCTTCTATTGGAGGGGCATAAAATGGGGAATAGATTATTTCAAGAAGCGAAACAATCTGTAAACATGGCAAAAGCGGCATTCCCCTCTGAGCAGGCTAGCGCTGTTGCAGTAGCCAAAAATGCCTTAAGCTCTGCATACGCAAACTCGACAAGAGCAGAGCAGGAACAGTTAGCAGGCATGCAGCAAGCGTTAGATGAAATTCCTTCAAATCCTCAATCATAACAGAAACAACAAGCTGACATTCTACTTGTCAGCTTGTTGAACTTTATCCAGGATTACTGGAAGTGCATTTATCATTTTGCCTTCTTCATTTCGCTCATACAAATAAAGAATAATGGTACCGCTCTCAGGGAAATTCTCTTCCGGAAAATTTATATCTATTTTTATTGTTGACCATGAAGGAAATTTTTCCTTCGTTGCCAGCCTCTTCTCAGAAATAAATTCATTATGTCCATCCTCAACGACATAGAAAAACTCTCCGCTGTTTGACCGTGCTTCCCCAATTACTGTGTAACTCCCTTTCTCGCCACTTACCTCTATTTTTCGAAACGCATTGTTTTCCGTGGCTACTCCCTCCATGTCGTTATAACTGACGAAAGAATGGGTCATCATTTCTCCAGCATATGTCGAAAAGGAGCCAATCATGAATAAATAGGCAATAATAATCTGAAGCATTTTAACCCTCCAAAGGTAAATTAATCCTTGCGGAAGAGACCTAATACACCAACTGTTTGCACAATATTAGTAAAAGCATTTGAATCTATCTCTTTTATTATTCTTTCTAAATAAAATAATTCATAACGAGTGATAACAATCATGAGCATTTCCTTTTCCTCATTAGTAAATGAACCTTTGGCAGGTACAATGGTAATTCCTCTAAGCAGTTTTTCATGAATGACTTTTTTCATTTCATCTGATTTTTTCGTAATGATCATAACCGTTAGTTTCTCATGTCTCGTGTGAATGGCGTCAATAACCCTTGTTGACACGTAAAGCGTCACAATTGTATACAATGCCTTTTCCCAGCCGTAAAGGGCACCTGCTGTTATAATGATAATCGAATTTAATAGAAAGAAATACGTGCCAATCGGTTTATCATTTAAACGTGAAAGGACCATTGCAATAATATCCATTCCACCTGTTGACGCTCCCCATTTTAAAGTTATTCCTACTCCAACAGCTCCAATCACTCCACCAAAAACTGCATTTAATAAGATATCGTTCGAAAACTCCTTTACAGGAATCACTTCTAAAAAGATCGACATAGCCAGAACACTGATAAAACTAAATAGCGTAAAGGACCTTCCTACCTTCATCCAGCCTAGAAGAGCAACTGGAACATTTAAAACAAATAGGAAAATTCCAGTAGAGATTCTCCCTTCAAATATGCTGGATAAAAGCTGTGCAGCACCTGCAAATCCGCTGGAATAAATATTCGCTGGAATTAGGAAGAAGTTCATAGCAATCGCCGCGAGAAACGCACCAATTAATACGATGATTAATTTCTTTGTTCTTAACCAAATCATATGTGATCACCTACCTAAATTATAAGTATTACCCAAAAATGGTATTTATATTGTCTTTTTGTCCTATTTTCTATAAACTTAAGAATAAACAGTATGGAAAGCAGGTGAATATGTATGTCAGTAAAAATTTTGACAGACAGTGCAAGTGATTTACCTTTAAGTTTTTTAAAAGAAAATAATGTAACACTATTTCCATTAAAAGTTCACTTAGATGATACTGAATATGAAGATTTAGTTACGATAAACCCAAAAACAGTTTATGAAGCAATCCGTGAAGGTAAAGTGCCGAAAACGTCCCAAGCTTCTCCTCTAGCCTTTGAAGAAGCTTTTACAAACATGGCAAAAAATAATGAGGATGGAATTTATATTGCATTTTCATCAGAATTATCAGGTACATACCAAACCGCCGTTATGATGCTTGACCAAGTAAAGGAAACCTATCCTGATTTCAACCTAACTATTGTTGATACGAAATGTGCTTCACTTGGATTTGGCTTAATTGTTAAAGAAGCTGTTAAATTAGCTAAAGAAAACGCATCCAAGGAGACTATTTTAGAAGACATTACATACCGCTGTAAGCATATGGAGCATTTATTTACGGTCCACGACCTCGATTATTTAGCAAAAGGCGGACGTGTTTCAAAGGCTTCTGCATTTTTGGGCGGGCTGCTTAATATCAAGCCGTTACTGAATGTTGAAGATGGCAAGCTAGTTCCGATTGAAAAACATAGAGGAAAAAAGAAACTCCTTCGCCGCATTATTGAATTAATGAAAGAAAGAGGCGAAAACTTTGATCGTCAGGTCATAGGTATTAGTCATGCGGACGATGAAGAAACTGCTTTTGAAATAAAAGAACTAATCGTACAGGAATTTAACGTTAAAGAAGTTTTCATTTCCTCTATTGGGGCTTCCATTGGCTCCCATACTGGGTCCGGGACAATCGCTATCTTCTTTTTAAATAATGTAAAATAACACTTATCAATCCCTGCGAATACTCCTTTTCATTTTTACAGACAATATGATTAGGCTAGCCTTCTATTGAAGGTTGTCTAATCATATTGAATTTGTGAATATATGGAAAGGAGTATTCCTATTATGCCCCGTACTTCTGATAATGATAAAAAAGCGAAGGATAATAATGCCCTCAGGCATGAAAAAAATATGATGCGTGAGAAAAACCGTAAGGCAGGAAAAAACCAGTACTCTAAAACAACTGATCACCTATAAAGTGAAACTTCAATCAGTGGGGGTTTTCCGACGCACAGGACGTGCTAGTGCCGACGTTGCCACAGGACGTGGCGNNTTACGGGCTGTTGATCCCCCACTTTGAAATTTTTGTTTTACTCACCTTCTTGAAATGGGGGTCTTACAGCCCGTTAATCTGCGACAAAATAAACGAGCAAGCACAGCTTGCTCGTTTATTTCTTCATATAAGTCCAGCCTTCTTCTTGATAGATTTTCCCTTCCTTCATCAACCGCCCTAATGCACGTTTGAAGGAGGCTTTACTAAGCTGAAAGCGATCCTGTATATCCTCTGGAGCGCTTTTATCACTATAAGGCATAGCCCCGTTGCGCAATTGTAAATAGGAGAGGATTTTTTCAGAATCCTCATCAAGTGCCTCTTGTTTTCTCGGCGCTAAAGAAACATTGATCGTTCCATCCTCTTTTACATCAATTATTCTGCCTTCAATCTTTTCTCCGAGACGCGGTTCTGTTTTTCGCTGAGACTCATGGATAAAACCTTTAAACCCTTCGGCCGTATAAACCCAGCTTCCTACCTTTGCTGTTCGATAAATATGGCCATGAATGTTTTTATTAAAATCTTGTCTTGTAGCCTTTATAGACATTTGCTCGATTATTGGGTCTGTGGCAACTTTTACATAGATGCGATTATTGCGGTTCACTCTTAACGTTATATAAAGCAAATCGCCGACTTTTGGCCAAACTGACCGATGGACAGGAAGATCTTCTTTTCCAAGGAGCATATCTTTTTTTATTCCGATATTGATGAAAACACCAATTTCCTGTTTTTCATCACTAACAACTGCCCAGCCATAAGATTCTGTTGTAATCTCAGGGATCGTTGTTGTAGCTGCTGCTCTTCCCATAGAATCCGTGTATAGAAAAACTTCAATCTCTTGGCCTTCTTCCAGCTGCATATCAGTATCGTTTTTGTGTAAGAGAACATCCTCTTCGCCATCTGATAAAAAGTAGCCAAATTCAGCTGGCCTTTCAAGTGTTAGCTTTACAGTACGGCCAATATAATCTTTTATAGGCATTATTCATTCATCCTTCTAAATTTTATTAATAATCATCTATACTATATAAGACAATATCTCCTAAAGTTGTTGGGACTGCTATATTTTACTATAATTATTATTTATGCTCAACAAAACCTGTTTTTTAAATATGAGAAATATTGATATATAAACATTTTTATCTTATATCACTAGATTCTGCTTTGTAGAAGAATGTATACTCCCACATTCATTTGGGGGAGGTTTTGGGGACGTTTTTATTAAATTGGGCAGACGCTTAACCTATTTTTATTTTTAAGCCAGCACTTTTTATTTTTATAGGTGTTGGCTCCTCTTTTTTTAGGTTATTTATAAAATGTGTAAAAGACTCTGCCTGGAATACCTTAAATGGATATTCTCCGTCAAATGCATACCTCTGATCTGATAATATTAGAATATGTGGAAATGGATCCGTCATTATACCAACTGCTTTAAAATCTACATACCTTTCTAGCTTATCCTGCATCTGCTTTTCAGAGTAGATGCTTTTTTGTACTTCAATAAAGAAACCGGTATTTCTAAAGTTAAGATAGGCATCCGGCTCCGCTAGTCCCTTCTTTCCGTACTTAGGCTCTACAAGGAAAGTTTCAATTTGCCCGTGCTTTCGAATCTCCTTGTAGGTCTCAAGGATGGCTAGGAAGTGACTAATCTTTTGTGAGTTTTTCTTGATTTGTACCTCTGGACCAAAGTAAGCATATGGGCTGAATGCTGTTGATCGCTGAATGTGGCCATCTCTCAATAATCGAAGCAACACATTATTAGCTGCATACTGTGGATTTTTTAAGTTAGAAAAGTGAAGCTCTGCTATAGAGTCACGGTCCATCACTCTAAACTTATTTAGATCTTTAATGATTGCTTGATCACGCTTAGTTAACATCATTAAACACATCCTTTTCTGTTAATGCCTTTGGTTTTTCGGTTACCTCTTTCACTGGGGACTTACTAACCATAAAAGGATTGAGTAGCTTTTTGGCATTTTCCATCGTAAGGTAGGGTGCTTGGATTTCATACAGTTTATCGCTGTTCATAACAAACCTCCCACTGGTTTCAATCTTGTGAGCATCAGGAGTGTTTACTATTCTCGACTCCATTGCGTCCCTCAACTTAAAACCCATGCTTACGGTTAAATTAGCGCGGATAGTCGTGTCTAATACTTTTGCATTGGGACGCTGCATGGAAAGGATTGCGTACACTCCTAGCGTTCTGCCAATAGCTACTATTTCAGTCAATATATCCATAATCACTTCATCTTTTCTCAACATGACAAATTCATCGATGCAGACGATTAGATAAGGTCTCTTATGCTCTGCTGGTAGATCATCCACATGACCGACTTCAAATAGTTCTGTTAAATTGCTCCTTTCATCTAATTCATTTTTAATATGGAGTAGCATTTTTTGAATGTCTCTTGTACTGCTGTACACACATTTCACATGCTCCACTTTTCTAAATAAATGGAATTCAGATTTCTTGCAGTCTCCTAGATAAAGCTCCAATTCGTGTGGTTGCTTAGTCTTAATTAAAGTTGTTAAGATGGACCGCAGCTGAGTGGATTTTCCGGATCCGGTCTCCCCAGCAATCAATATGTGCGGATGCGTCAATAAATCAAAGGCGACATATTGTCCGTTCCAGTCTTTACCGCAAATAATTCCAAGTCTTAATGGGGCAATTACTGTCTTTATTTGCTCGAAGTTGTATTTTAATTCTGTTGGCATAGATGTGTGATAAATCTTTAATGTGTACTTTTTGACCTCACCATCCAACTCAATATTTTTTCCAAAGTGCTGCTGGAAGGCGAAGAAGTTTTTCTTTAGTAATTCCGGATTCAAACCATTAGGAAGCGTGAAAGTAATTTTAGAAGATTCTTTTGCTAAGTCTACAGAGTGGATTTTAGGGAAGATAAGGCGCTTATTATCTTTGTCGATTTTAAATGTTAAATGGATTTCACCCGACTTAAACGCATCAATGAGTTTTTTTCGAACCTTTAACTTTGCCCAGGTTTCTTTTATTTTCATTTCAGCCACCACACAATGGGATTTGTTTCGAGAAAATACACACCCGCTATAAGGCCTGCAATTGGTAAAGCTATTTTTAACACAGCCCCTAGAGCATGGAAACCGTAAGATTCTAAAGTTTTATCGAGACATGCCAGGGCAATTGTGGCACCTCCAGCAATGAAAAAAATCGGTTCGAATAACATTTTCGGTTCCTCCTTTTTTAAAACCACAGAATGCAATCTAAAATAAAACCCCAATCAAATTCATCTGGCCAAAAGTTATTCGCAAAGCCATCTTTAACTATGCTGACTCTATGTGCAATAAACTTATAGATGTTTGATGTTATTTCTGTTTTGTTCATAATCGTCCAGTTTACAGAATCTAAATGACAGAAAAAGTCATCTTTGCAAATATTCTGGACTGTATCATAATCCTTAATGCGATCAAAGTTTGGGTGCTCGTATTGATACCAATGACTTTCTTTTATTGCACCATCTATCTTACTTCTGATTCTAACAAGCATTCTTAACCCCCCTTTTAAATAGTCAGTCTTTTTCGAACATTTCCAATCTCCCCCGGACCCCCTCTCCAGGCCTTCCGGCTTCGCCTCCCTCTTAACAGATTTTGTTTTTGGTGTTAATACAAGCTTTTTACTTGTACTAGTGCAGTAATGTTAAACAGTTGAAAATGTTACGAAGTAGAAATGTAAAACAGATGCTTTTATGTTGCTACACATTTTCTACTGTTTTGCTTTCGTGTTAATAGCCTATGCCCATAAATTAATGTAATTGCATGTCCATCCAAAAAATATTGTGCATTTTATCAAAATTAGATTATGAAAGGAAAACAGTCGCCTAATATAGAATTGTTTAAATGGTGATGCGGATGAAGGTTAAGAGCAATATTGGGAAACTTATTGACGAATCTCCTTATAAAAGGGAGTACATAAGGAAACATTTTAATAAATCTCGAAATACAATTAGTAATTGGTGTACAGGGAAAAGTTATCCCTCTGTTCCGGAACTATTTGAATTAGCTGCTTTATTAAAATTGAAAGTGGATGATCTATATGAACAAGTGGAAACTGCTGATTGAAGAATTTGAGTTAAAGGGCTTAACGCCAGAGGACATTAGAAGAAAGTTAATGTTTTTTTTGTAACAATGGCAACCTACAAAGCAATAATGGAGTTTGATGTACCAGAAGAAAAATAACCGTCTCTTTATGAGACGGTTTTCAAAATTTTTATTGTTCTTTGTTGTTTAGGTTCCCACGTTATCAAGCCCTTTTCCTTTAACTTAATTAGATAATTAAAAACTGTACTTTTAGAGGGTATACTAGCTTTTTTAGCGATTTCTTGAACACTTGGGGAACGATCATATTTTGCAATATAATCATTAATTATTTTAAATACTTTCTCTTCAGTTCTTTTCATTCTTTCTGCTTTTGGTATATATTCATCTTCATAATAGTTCATACTAAGCACCTCTCCTTATCCTTGCTGGCGCAATCGATAAAATGTTATCTAGCTTAAAAATTCTCGGCATTCTTCTCATAAAACAAAATGCTTTAATTGAATCTTGATGAACTTCTAAAACCATTACTGTCCTTTGGCTTAATTTCTGTTTATCTGACATGTAGATCAGCTCCAAGATTTCACCAGTTTCTTCAGCTCTTAATAACAAACCTTTCATCAATCACACCACCAATGCGAATGTTTGTTCCTATTATATAAGAACGTTCGTTCTGTGTAAAGAGCAAACAAAAAAGCCCCTCTCAAGTGAGAAAGGCTTTTTACATTACTTATAAACCTCTGCAGCCTCTGCTAATAACGCTTTTGATGGTGTCTCATATTTAATGTAGCCGTCCATCTTTGTCACCCAATGGCCTCCTCCTACATCGTATTGACCTCCATGTAAATCTCTATACCCATATACTCTATATTGCTCATCAGGCTGTAAGATACGCACCATCCGCAACTTCCCTGCTGCATCTTCGGTCCACAGGTTAATCGGCTTTAATATTGTCACACGGCCAATCTGGCCCTTCTTAAACTCAGTTTTTCCCCACATTAGTTTTTCTGGAGGGGCTGGTGGTTTGCTTTCAACTCCAATAAACCAATCTAATGATTTATCACCACTGAGTTGGTTCAAATCTAAAAATCCCCCATACCAATTCACACGGCCCTTCTCAGTATATTGCCATATGTCACAAGGGTAGTCCGGTTTTATAGAAGGTTTACCATCATTTTTTCCGTAACGAGGGATCCATAGGAAGTCTGCTTTTACTTTATCCATTCCATATGGTTTATAAAAGTGATGCCCAGTATAGAGTCCGATTGGTCTGCTGTCGTTATCTTTTAAGTAATCAATAAATGCTTGGGTTGCCGATGCCATTTCTGCTTTTGTTTTGGTTGTTTGCTCTTCAACATCTACGACCAAAAACTTTGCCTCCTGATCACAACGGCTTAAAAAGTCCTTTGCTTCCCGAATTGCATCTTCTTTATCTTTAAAGAGTGAATAAATATAATGTCCAAAAGGGATACCATATTGTTTGCAACTAGCTACATGCTTTTTATATTCACGATCAATAGTTGATGTACCATATTGCGTTCGAATAATAAAAAGAGCAACTTCTTCAGCAGCTCTCTTCCAATCAATTTTATTATTAGGTTGATGATGAGAAATATCAACAATTAAGTTATTGGTCACTTTCTATCATCCTTCCTTTATTTCTTTGTGACAATTTTTGATTGATCAAACAAGCCAGCTGCAGCTAAACCAATCATTAATCCAAACATTATTTTCTCCTGTAGGGTAGCCACATCTACATAAAAAATACCTGCCAGTAATCCTAATAGTAAGGAAACTACAGGTACATATTTAACAGATATCCAATCCATCCTTTTTACCAGTTCAGTCAGAGCCAATACAACGGCAATAATAATTGCGATTTCAAACATTATTTATCATTCTCCTTTTCCAAAGTATCAATTCGCTTATGCGCTTGCTTTGCTGATTCCTCGAGCCTTGTAATACGTTCGCCATGAGCTACCATTTGGCGTTCGTTAGCTTTTAAATCAATGCGAATATCATCCACACCTTTGCCGATATAATCGAGTTGCGCCTGTATTTTAGCGTCTTGCCGTGTGTCTGTTTTAACCTCTTTTGTTCTATTTAACTGATAAGCTAGGAAGCTTACTAATAGCCCACCGATTGCAATTAAGACTCCGATTTCTACAGTCATTTGGTCACCAACCTTACTAAAAATAGCCCCGATCGGTTCGGGGCGTGGCTGATACAGGATATATAAGAAAAAAGCACCCCCTGAAGGATGCTTCTTTTATTAACCTGGTATATTCTGAAATAATGCCATTATAGTGTTTGCAAAGCCATGTAACTTTTGAATTGTCTCAACATCTGTTGTAACATCTGTGGCTCTATTCATTACTTTTCTCCACTTGCTTTCGGCCTCTTCTTGAGTTTGAGAGGCAGCAATATCTATTGCTTCTTTTAAATACTCCGCAATTTTTTCTTGATTATCATTATTTTTTGCAAGTAGTGAAATAACTTCACTAAGCCCGGCAGTGTTATGTTTTATTTCTTTTAATGTTTGTAAAACCTCTTGATCGTAATCATTTTTCCTTTTTTGCGCTTCCTGTACAGCTTTCATTTGATCATTATGAAGCTTTGTTATTCTCTTCATTTGCTCATCCATTGGGTTTACAAACTTTACTTGTGACGAAACATTTAGATCCTTCAAATTTTTAAAAATATCACCGTTCAATTTAACCTTCCTCCTTTTGTTTACTATTTTCGACAAAAGAAGTGGGTCTCCTGCATTAAAAAAAATACACTCATCGAGTGTGATTTTTGTTGAACATTTTCGTCCTAATAATTAATTCTTACCCAACTAACATTCCATGTAATTTCCTGATCTTCTCTAGAATTCGAGAGCTTAATAACTCTTTCCCCTTTTTCGTTTATTAGCAACACAGTATGGATGCCAACCTCCAACTGCTTGTATGTGTACATATTAGCTACAACATTTAATGTTACTAATGTGTCCGGGTTTAACTGTTCTATGCCCTCTATATCATTTGTAAGTATAATTTCTCCTTGTTCGTTTGGAGAATTAATGCCTCTAGCGTGGAATATAGGATTATTATTACTTAATATTTTTAAAACCTTTTTCTCTACTTCATTTTCTACTTTTTTATTAATTGCAAGCTTAATCATGAAAAACGCAGCTGTGCCTAAAATAAATGTAGCTATTGCAATAATAATACCTATAGTTGCAACGGTTTGTGTCATAAAGAATTGAGAATACTGATCTATCATTTCAACTTTAATACTTAGTTTTTCAATTTCTTTACTTAAACTATCATAAATTTCCAAAGGGAATCACTCCATAAGTTTACTATCATTAGAAGTGATTCGACAAAAAAGGAATATTTCCTGCAATTAAAAACACCTACTTTTTATAGGTGCTTGTCTAGCATTAGATTCCGATCCGTTCCCTAAAAGAGGAATATCTCCTTTTTTGTAGAAATATGATATGTCCCATTACATGACCAGGAAAGGAGATGATTCCATGTCAAACAATAATAAATCGAATGTAAGGTCGACAGCTCCTACAATTTCAACTCCAAAACCTATAGGGGAGAGACTTTTCATTATATCGTATTTTCGTCCAAAGAAACATTAAGCTGCTTGGTGCTTAACAACTAATTCAGCCGTTAATTCCTCATATTGAGTTTGCGTGATACGTCCACCCATGTAAAACACATCAAGCATTGTTTGCATTTCCTCTTGCGTTTCATACATTCCCTTTTCAATCTTCATTTTGCATCCTTTATAAGTAATCATGTTCATATTCCATTCCTCCAATTTAAATTTTATTTATATTAATCCCATTTCAACTATTACGAGCCTAAAGTCAACATCTAATACATAATTTGTTAGTTCTTCTAATGGTGTAGGCGGTTGTAGCTCTGGCTTCGGTGGTTCGTAAGGGTAGAAACCTTTTTCCGGCGTGTAACAGTGCGTGAATGGTTCTATACCTTCGGGGATTTCGCTAATTTCGTAATAAGCAAACAAATCTTTCTGGAAGTTTGTTCCATCATGATTTGTAAAAAACACTCCCTCACCTTGTACTATGGATGTTAAATTTGTAATCACGCCGTCATTTTTGGTGATAACATACATTAGATAACCCCCTTTAACAATAGAAGTTCGTTTGTGGTTGTGGCTATACCTAGCGCTTTGTTAATGTTAGATACCTTTACTAGTTTGTTATTTTTTAGTGCGTAATATTTCCCTGTTTCGAGATCGCTATACACATCCACAAATCCTCTTATAGCCACCTTACACTTTTGACCTTTAGATGCGTTATTAACGGCGATGCCTGCTATAGTCGCGCTATCAAACAACTTACCTATATACACGTTATTATTTTCCCCGTTTGCTATTCTGTCGCCGTATACTCGCGCTATTACAGCATCACTCATTGTATCATTCACAATCATAGCCCTGCCGTTTGTACTAGCGAACTGCGTTAGTAGAGTCGTTTTGTTATTAAATGCACTTCTATCAAATTTGTTGGTTTCGTGGTCGAAGTGTATATTTACCATTACTGTTGCTGTAGTATACGGATCTGCTGCAGGGTAACAAACGCCAAACGTAGATTCGTCAAATATAACCGCCTTACAATTCAATGTAGAACTAGACGCCTTAAAAGATAGCCTGTTAGCTACATCGGATAAGACAATTGAATCTAACAGAACTAAATCTCGTGATTCCGTTAATTCATACATAGCCACTATGCCGTTATTGTAAGAACTTGTAGCGAGTATTCTGCCGTTTGGTAGCAGATACAAATTATCGAAACGAGCAGAAGCTTGGAATGTTTTTACTGTGCCAATCGTTGTACCGCTAATTTCAGCTAGTATTAGCACGTTAGCGCCGTCTGTTGTAAATAACACCCATGTACTATCTATGACAAGTATGTTGCCATCATACGACTTACTTCCTGCGTGAAGGCTCTTTCCCGTTGCCACACTTAAAGTCCCGTTTGCGTTCAAAGTAATGACCGCCCCATGAGCCGCCTGACTGGAAGATGATTGCGAGCGGTAAAAGAAGAATTTATTGTTACCTAAATACGCAAGTCTAGCGTTTGTACCGTAAAACGACACTGGAATAGTACTGTCGTCAAGAAGTGTAAGTGTGTTATTAGCCCTGTTTATCTGCATTACATAAATTCTTGTGGATGATGCGGTTGTTGTACCGTCAATATTGACCAGCACTACCAATCTATCATCTTCGGTTATACAAGCAGAATAAGGAAAGTTGGTTGAAGCGGTAACGGCACTTCTGTGTGTATTTAATACCTCAAATGCAGTTGCATTTCCGTTAATATCGACACTATGATATTGTATGTGCATGGTGTTTAATACGGTATCTCTATACGTGATGACTGTATCAGTCGGTCTATTATCGACCATTAGTACCTGTACATACGTCCGATTTGTTACGGATGCGGGAAGCCCTATATGTGCGAAGGAGTCACCGAACTCCACCGTAGGATGGCTGTACTTTATTTTAATCAGTTCCCCGTTGGGATTTAACTGAACACCGTCACCAGCTACAATATTTTCTCCCGCTACTAATTCCAGAGTTTCTACACTACCGCCACCACCCGCGTTTTCCCACTTAGTCCAAATCCCGTTGACTAATGATCTTGACATTGCTCTTTTACTGTTGTTTAAATTCCACGCAATTTGCACACAATAATCAGCATTGTGCTGTATGACTTGTACGTACCACCAAGGACTGTCGCCCGTCTTAAAATCGGGAGAATGTAAAAGGCTTTGCCCCATAAAAAAACCTGTAGACTTGTAGTTGTTCCAATCTTCTATGGCCAAAATTGTGTCACTAGAAATACCTTTGTTCCATTTGTCTCTTTCTCCGACCTTAAGATGTTGCTCTTCATCGGCCAAATGCGTATTAAGATCTTGCTTAGTAGCAAGCCCGCTAAGATCGATAGCACCTACCGCGTCATCCGTATATTTTTTCAATTCAGTTTTTGTTGCATCAAGTTCAGGCATTGTAATATAAACTAGCGAACTATCAATAACAGCCGATACATTAGCTGCGTTTCCAGTTAGTATTTCAAGGTCAATATTCTTTTCAAGAACATCAGCCCCTCCATCAGCAGGGATATATTCTGCCAAATCTCTAGCATTTCCATAACAGTAAAGAATTTCACCGAGATCAGGATCTTGTGCAAAAATTCCGAGTTCGCGATAATAAAATCCACTAACAAGGTCCTTATTCGTTAGAACTGTACCTAATATTGCTCTACTTCCAGTCATAACCCTTAATTTGGTTATAGGTAAAGACTTGACTTGATTCTTTAATGCGGTTAAGTCTGCAATAGCGCTGGTGCCTAAAAAACCATCCCCAAGGGCAATTCTTGTATATTGTAAGGTTGCCCCCGCTTGCGCCTTTGCTTGCAGATTTCGCCCGCGGTTTGTTAATATTAGCCCTCCAAATGCACTCAATTAAATCACCTGCCTAATTGTTTCAAAATCACCTTCGTGAACTACCCCAGCAAAATAAAGATTCATTTCTTCTTTTTGTTGAATTATGACCCGTTCTAAATGGGCAGATAACCTTTTTACAGAATTAAGCGCTTTTATAAATTCCTCTGCTCGTTCTGCAGTAACTGATCGATTATTAGTCACTACCTGGAACCGGTATGGTAATCCCCCATATTCAAACCATTCTTCAACTCTGCCCTCATCAAATAAAGTCGCCACAAGCTCCTCGACTGCAGCCGGTGTACCCTTCTTTCTATGAAATGAAGGTGCTTTCTTAATTAGTTCTCTCTTTATTTCAATAGGTAAAGAAGTGTCATAAAAATCCAAATGAGTCTCCCATGCTAAGAGGTCTAACAGAGCATGATCTGTTATATTGTCAATGTTCGGTAAAATAATGCACTTTTGAACATCGTTTACCGTAACAGCAAATGGTGTGTCCAGAGATTTAGCAGCTGCCATTAAGTCTGGATCCTGTTTTAGATTTGGAGGCAGTAAATCTAATACACTGATTTCATGAATATTAATCATCGACTAAACCTCCATAAATCGCTTGAACTGTTCCAGTAACAGCAGATTGTGTCTTGGCTAATTCTGTAAAGATAGGGCTGCGTACTTTAATACGTTTCCCTCCTGCATCCCTAATCCTTGCAATCAATTCTGATGGGTCGATGTCTCGTCCAATCTTTGAATTTTGCCATGTTTTATAATCATCAATTGCCTTTTGGACTTTTTGTTGAATAACATCTACTGATGGAGCCTCTGAAGATGAAATATAATAATCAAAATCGATATTATATATCTCTGTTGTAGGCGCCCCCATTTGAACCTTATCAGTTAATGGTCTTTTATCTTTGGCGCTTACATAAGCTATGGCCTCGTCAATAAAAGTTTGCGAAGGGAGTTCCCCTCCTTTTAATAATATCCGTATATCCACTATCCCATCGGAAGGTGAATGAGGATAAACATCGCCAATCAGAGGACTAAAGCTTTTTAAATGATAAATATAAGCCCCTTCAGGACCCGCTGTTGAGTAACCTTCCGGAGCTAAATTTATTCGTTCTCTATAGCTTTCATCGTCCTCTTCATCACTGCCACCATTACTTGTTTCAATGTTTTCTACACTGATTAAGTAAGGTCTAGGGTCAGAAATGATATTAATCTGCCCTGGTGTGAAGTCATTGCCTATAATCCCTTCAACTGTACAACGAACCGTTGTAATTACTTCCTGCTGTCCGGCTGGTATTTCAATTGGTTCTGTAGTTTCAAAATGAATATCATTTCCTGGTCCCACTCTTAGTCCAACAGGAATCGTATAAACTGACGTTAATGCTGTACTCAACCTAAACTTTACTTTGGCCGTTGCTCTCTGAGCTTCTAATTTTTCAACACTTTTTGAAGCCCCATAATGCAGCAAGTAATCGCCTTTTGCATATTTTAATAGATTCTGTTTTGCTGAAAAATCAATTAGTTGTCTTAATTGAACTTCTCTTAATGCCTGTGAATATAAAAAGATTCGAATAGGATCCCCAGGATACAATTTTTTTCGTTTGCCTGTTTGTTGGAAATAAGCGTCCTCATAACCAGTGATTATTTCTTGAATAATTTTTTCGGGATCTGTCTCAACAAATTGGATATCAGGCAAGTTATTAAGATTCAGCAATTGCTAACACCACCCTTGGGTAAAAACCGCCGTTAGTATCCGATCTAAAACTCACATCTTGGACCGTTACTCTCGGTTCAAACATTCGTAATTTCGTAACACTTTCAACTGTATATAAATCTTGTGCTTCGTTGGTAGGCAAATCAATAATATCTGGATTTATTCCAAAACCACGATCAAACGGCACGGTCCCTTCAAAAGTCGTTAATATTATCCTTGAATTTCGGAGTATTTCTTCACTTAATGGAGAATTATCATCTAAAAGAATTTGTACGCTATCAAACTTAATCATTTATAACACCTCAATGTATTCTTCAAGCGTAATGTCTAATTTACAGCTGAATAGTTCTCCTTTATTCCAAATAATGTCCCATGAACTTGAAACACTTTCTACTGTCCATTTATTAGTTCCTAACAACTTTCCTCCAATAACCAAATATCTCGCTTCCTGTCTATGCTTCATCCGATGCCACACTTCAAGCTCAGTACGAGGCTTAACACCATTAGCAGCAGACAGGTGGATTGTGAAAGTAATTATATCTAAATCTGGACCAATATATTCCTTAATTGGTTTACGTCCAATTACATCATGTTTTTCGTTACGGACTGTTGAATCGTATTTCATTTCACTAATAGTAAGGATTCTTTTATCGTTAGAAACAAACTTAACATTTCCAAAAAATCCGATCATTTAATCACCTAATTTGTAATGGTGCCGGATACAGTTAGATTCCCATTAACCGACACGTTACTATTAATTGCTACCTCATTTTGCGTTGATATAGTTAGCTTTTTAGAAGTGTAATCATAGGTAATGGTCAATCCTTCATCAATCTTCTTAACGTACATATTTTTGTTTGGTATAGGGGGTAAATTCTCATCATTAAAATAGGCTCCTAAACAAAATCCTTGTTGAGTTCCGTTGGGTAAAAACACACATAGAACACTTTCTGTAACAGATGGGAACTTTTGCTCAAAACTCATCAATGCAATATCATCAACGACCTTATCATCGTCATCTGGAAAGGTAACCCGTATAGTTCCTTCCTGCTCATTAATTCCATCAACGATTCCGACTTTAATCAAACTAAAGATATCGTTCACTTTAATACCCCCTTAAAACCTTGTGAAGCTCAAGTGAAGTCTTGTAACCAGGTAAACTATGAATTACTTTATCAATATAATACTTCCCGCTAAAACCCCCAAAACCTTCAAGTTGAATAGTGCTTGCTGCTAACAAACGAGTATCACCGACAATTTCAAGAGTTGCCGTAATCTGTTTTTTATTTAGTTTTCTTAGAGTGCTTTGGGCAAGACGTTTTGCTTCATCAAGATCGGACACTCGCTTATTTAATTTATAAATTTTATCTTTCTCTTTATCAAACTCTCCTGGTGCGTAAAGATATTCAATTGTCTTTTTAGTTTTAGGATTGTAATACTTTAAGCTAACTCCCGCATATCCGGTATTAGTGAGAGTTGGTTTGAAGGAGTAACCTAAAACAGTGCTACTACCTTCATGAAAAGTAGCTACCGTTTTTTTCTCTTCATACTCTCTTTCATTAAAAATAATAATTTTCTTGTCAGTGACCTTGAAGGAAAAACCTTCATCAACACAAGTTTGCTGAAGAAAAGCAGCATCCGCCGCATTTGATTGTTCTTTCTTTTTGAAAAAGGGATTGGATTTACTATCAAAAAACAATTGCAGTCCATATCGTTTAGCAATTTCGTCTGCAATTCCTTTTATTGTAATGCTCTTCCAAACCTTACTTCTCTCTGTATGCATGAAATTACTATTGGCCGGAATTGATGCCCCTTTTAAATTAATTACAGAAGGTCGGCCACTATACTCCGGCTCATCTACCATAAAAAAGCCACAAGGAAGGCGAGTTGTATCCCCTTCCTTGCGCCAATTCATAGTTACTATGTTTGCCTGTAGGCTGTCACCTTGTTCAAACATCCATTGATTAATCCATTTCCGTTTAACATCGTTAATAACAATGGCCACATCGTCTGCACTGCCACTTGCGTTATCTGTATAAGTGAAAGAAAGTAAATCTTTACTTAAGGCTTCTGTAATATTTACACCTTGGTAATCCACTTCGATAAATGCTCTTCGTGCTAGCACCTTGTCACCCCCGCTTCCAAGGAGGTAAATCTGCAAATTGTTTTACACTTTGGACATCAGGAATTTCCAACGTTGTTCCTGACGAAAATATCACTGTTGATGAATAGGAAGGATTAGCTTTCATTAATTTATCTGCATAAAATTCATTGCCGTAGACCTTCCGTGATATGATGTCCCACATATCACCTTGGACCGTTGTATAATTCAAACTATCCCCTCCTTATTCAAAATGTTAATCGTTCTTTTTCAGCTTGAAAATTCCTATACCAACGATCAAAATCTTGTTGGCCTTTTTGTTGTGCTGCCTCAACCTCTGATTTAGTTGCATTCCCTTGAATGATAATATTAGGACTATAAATAATCTGTGTTTGATTGTTATTGTTTGTAGGTGAGTTTAACAAAGAATTAAGTTTCGATAGAGGAAGAACGGCTTCTTGTTCAGCTCCCTCACCGATCATGGCTAAAGTTGGTCCGGTTGTAATACCGCCAGCTGCTAACATCGGTATTTTGGGAATATTAAACCCAATCGATTTCCCACCGGCTCCCGGTACCCAATCCGGAACTTTAACATTTAGTTTATTAATTCCACCAATCATTGCGTTAGCCGCCATAATTAATGCATTAATTGCTACTTTTCCTGCATTAGTTACTCCTTGAAAAAGCCCTGTTATTAAACCCTTGATTGAGCTGACTACCGAACTAACGATTGTACTTAAAGTTTGGAAAGGTGTAGCCATTGCAATTTGGAGTTTTTGGAATAAATTTATGATATTACTCCATAGATTTTGTAAAAACGCCCATATAGCCTGAAAGTTCCCTTTCACACTTCCGACAATGTTACTAAAAGTACTTTTAATTGCTCCAAATGCTAGTGAAAACACATTTCGAACCGCACTTACTATCGACATGAACACATTTACTCCGAATGTTCGTGCCATATTAAATACTTGCATGAAGGTATTAACACCATTTCTTACAACACCAATAACATTCATTATTGCTTTAAATATTGTTTTAAATATACTTCCTGCAATCTTATAGAAACCATCAGCCATCAAATGATAGTAATATTGGACATTGGTAATTATTTTTTGCCCAAGGCCTTTAAAAAAGTTAACGAAAGCTTTTGCAATTGTTTTGATTGTGCCAACTAATTTTCCTACCATTATTAGGTTCCAGAGGTTCCATAAAAATTGAATTGCTCCTCCGAAAAGCTTTTTAACTCCGATCCATATACCGGCCCAATCGCCAGTAAATAAGGAAGAGAATACTTTGACTAATCCTAGAATAATGTTCAGAGCTCCTTGGATAACGCCTTTTACGTTTGCCCAGACTGATTTAAGAATAAATAAAACCACTGGGGCCATAACCTGAACTACTTTAGCAATGAATCCAAATACATTTTTAACTGCTTGGATGATCTGGGTGCCGTTTTCATTCCAAAAGGCTCCTATCTGACCTAGAATTCCTTTAATAAAGGAAACCGCATCTAATAAAATGGGTGCTATTACCGAAATAACAGTAGCTACAATAGTGCTGATTTTACTAAACACTACTCGAAAGCCACTAATAATCTTTGCTCCATCTTTGTTCCAAAATGCTTGGATTTTCCCAATAAACCCTCTTACTGAAGAAACCGCTTGTGATAATATAGGTTTTATTATAGATATAGCGTTACTAATAACCGGCTTAATTCTATTAAAAGTGTTTGCAACCACATTTTTAACTATTTTAAAGCCTTCCGAAACACGTGAAATGTCAGGTAAAAGCTTTTTAAATTTCGAAAACCCAGCTATAACTTTTTCTACATCTATTTTTTTTACAACTCCGATAATCTGCTTTAATCTATCGTTCACAATAGGCAATAAAGGTGTTCCGAATTTTGCCAGCAATTCTTCCCAAGTATTCTTTAACATAGCTACATTGTTCGCATAAGATTGTGCCTCACGTTCACCTTGACCAAAAACCCCTGCAGCAGTATGCTGCCTCAATGCTTCTTGCGTTTTTAATACTTCTTGTTCAGTGACAGTAAGCTTATCCCATTTCTTTTTATACTTCTCAAGGGCCTTAGTATTCAACAGTGTTACGTTCATGTTTACCATCGCTGTATCGACTGAAGAGTATTCCCCTTTAATCATAGCCATGAATCTTGCAGTAGTGTCAGCCATTGATTCATTCGCAAACATGTTTGCATCAACACTTCGTTCTAAATAATTCTGTGCGAGCTCATATGCCTTTTTTTCCTCGACACCTTTACCTTTTAAGATTGCATAGTATTGCATTAATGTGCTTTGTAATTCTCCTGGGTGTTTGTTCCACTTATCACCCATCTGCTTTAGGTATAGATCGGACGTTGCTTTCATACTACCCATAACTTGGTCATACTGCTCTTGGACAGCTTGAAGCTCTGCTGTTGTTTCAATCATTTTCTTACCAAAATCAATAATCTGTTTTACTGCAAAAGCGCCGGCAATAGCTCCGCCTAATCCAAGGACAACGCCTTTTAAAGAACCAAAGGTTCTTCCTAATAGTCTCGCTTGCGCATTCAATTGACCTGCATTCCTGTTGGTGTTTGAAAGTGTTCTATTAGCGTTTGCAAATGCTGTACGCATTGAAGAGTTCAAGTTTGCGCCTATCTGAAAGGCGATTTGATAATTACGGATGTTACTCATTTTTCTTTCATCACCGCCTCGGCATCCTTAATGGTTTCACCAAGTTCGTAAAGGGTTAATTTCATAAAGTAATCCATGCTAGTTTTTAAAGAAATAGAAAGGCGAATGCAAGTCTTTCTTAGCATTCGCCCGTCAATTGCTTTGATATATTTGTGATTATCTTTTTTGATAATGCCTATGCGTTCAAAAAACCCATAACCACATTTTTTACCTTTAGGCCTTCTGTTGCAGGTAACCCCTCAAAAAATTCTACTGGCTTCCCAGATGCCTTAGAGGCAACTATGATCGCATAACCTAATGAGAGTTCATTCATTACTGAAAATTGCCCTGATGTACTGAATTGAACATCAGCATCTATTAAGTCGCTAGTTTTCATATCATCCAATCCGCTCAAATCAACTTCTTTGTAATCCGTATTTTCAAATTTATATGGTTTCTTAAAAATGATTTTTTTAAGGTTCATTGGAATTATTCCTCCATGTTTATATTAAATTCCGAATATCAGCTAATAAATCTTCACCGTCAACAATGTAAACGAAATTAAGTTTATCTAGCTCTAATAAAACTCTTCCGTTTTCCTCAATTTTCAAATACAACACTTCGATTGTGTTTTTACTTTCAGTAGGTGACCCAACTGCGAGTTTCCCTAGTTCTAGAGCCTTCGGAATACCCCTTAAGGTAATTTTAAGCCCTCTTTGACTTATTTTCCCCTGTGCAGTATCGTAACTTTGTTGAGCAGCTCTTAGCACTATTGAACGGCCTTTATTCTTTAACATATTAAATGACTTATCCATTAAGGTTCTGAATGGAATTTCAATTGTAATGCTGCTAAAGTGGCCAGGAGTTGGACTTTCATATTCACCAAGCAAACCCGCTCCGGAAATTGTTTCGGACATAGCTTCTAGGGTAGGCAATGTTACTTCTGCAGCAACTCCTACTAGTTTCTCTGTATCATCGTACACATTATAGTTAACAACTTTCTCTGGAATTGGATTACTCATCCTTATTCACCTCCAAATAAAGAATCTGTTAAAATTGTTGGGTCAAATTCAAGTTCGTTTGTAATAAGTTCTGCCGGAGTAAAGAAAGCAAGTTTTTGAACAAACTTAATTCTTCCATTAAGAATTTCGATTACAGGGTTATTTTCTTTGCTGAATTCAATTTTAGCTCCAGCTATTTGTCCTTTAGCTTGGAAGCCATTTGCTCTAATATTCTCGCTATCTACAACACTCTCGATCAAACGATAATTAGTTGCATCGTCAACCTTATCGAAATAGTTCTGAATGAATGAGTTCCCCCACCAATCAAACATTCGGCGAACAGGAATGAAACGGTCTTTAGGGTCGTTGTAATCACCTTTTTCTGGATCGTAGGCAGCAGTATTATTCCCCCATACTCTCCATCCGCCCATGTTAATTGCAGTAACAATCCCCATGCCATTTAACACGTTACCTTGAATTTGGTCTAGGAAAACTTCGAGATCGTCATCGTTTACCATAGCACTAATTGGAATCTTTAAGTTAGATGGTGATTTATATGGTACATTTTCATTTTCTCCATCTCGTTTTGCAATTGAAGCAGCAACAATTGTGCTATACCGATAAATTTTTCCCTTTATTTTCGACTTTGGCCAGCAAATAATAGAGCTCTTATCGGTGTATAAATTGTTTATTTTATTTTCGCCAGCTTCTTCCTTTGTCTTACCGGTAACATCAAGAATATTCGTTGCATTGAAGCAACCATTTATTTTATAAGACTTTGCCACTAAAATAGCCCCTACTTCTGCATGGTGTGAGAAGCCAGGAGCTAATAAGATATTAGGAATAACACCTAATGTCGGATATATCGTTTGAATAAGCTCTAAACCTTTGAATTTATTTGCTGATGCGTCATAACCACCAATAATGTCTAGGTTGGTTACTTTACTAGGATCCAGTTCGTCATAGATGACTTGTAATTCAGTTTCCGCAGTTGGAATGGATCCAGATGAAAGAATTGATATTAACGGTTTTCCGTCTTTATCAAAGTCAGCAATATAATCTTGGTCTTTTACATATTCGGTAACGCCATCTTTACTTTTAACTACTAGGGATTTTAAAAGGACACCTTCTTTATCAATTTTTGCCTCTTTATTTAAGATTGCAATTGAATGAGAAGGAATGTTTTTCTTATGGACAGCTGGATCTAATACATTGATAAATACAACAGGTCCCACTTGAAATTGTTTGAAACTAGCATCCATGACTTCACATAGAGTGTAATCTTTCCAGTTATCCGAATAACCTAATTTTTTTACTGCCTCATCAAACGATTTGATTAAAATAGGCTTATTTACAACTTCTTCGGGGTTTCCAATTAAATGTACTGGTGCTGTTCCTGTAATGACCTGAACAGCCGAAAGTGCCTCCTGTGGCCTTGGAATTGATGTTGGTTTTTCTTCAATATTAATTCCATGTTGATAATTCATTATTATTTGTTACCCCCTTTTGCGTACTCAAGAGCTCTTTCAAAAAACATACTTTCTCTTGAACCTTTTCTTTTGATCTGTTCCCTAAAAGTTGAAAAAGCCTTTACTGGAACAAACAATTCGCTAACAGCCACATTTGCTTCTTTATGCTTCTTTACTTGATCCGGAAGAACTCCTTGAAAAACAGCATATTGCTGCAGTTCACCATTCTTAATTGTTGGACCACAATAAATAAGTGTTTCTGTTTTTTCAGCTACACTTTTAGCTTCAATCTTTTTCTTATTGGTCATATTAAGCCCTCCAAATCTTCTCTAATTGGTTTTGGTACTTTCCAATTTGTTTCAAGTCCAGAGAAGTAATAGGGTTCAGAATCCTCATCCTGGTAAGTCCAACGAATTGGGTAATCAAGCTCGAACATATCATTCACCATAGGATCTCTAATTAAGCTTTGATAAACTTTATTAATTAGGGCAATTGCATCCCTAAATCCTTGGTTATCCTCTGATTCGTCATATACTCCTGCAATAAAAAGGATTTGGCTTTTACCCGTTTCTTCAGAAGAATCTTCGCCACCGTCTGTAATCCTAATGATTAAATAGGGATATAACGATGTATCTTTGGCCTTTCCTTTGCTTTTAATTGGAAGGTGCTGTGAAAATATATTTATTTTCTTATACTCTTCAGGACTTTTTGGATCCTTTAACTGAAATTCCTTAAATTCACTTTCAAACCTATTCACCAAAGCATCAAGTAAGTGTATCGGAATCATGTTGATCCACCACTTCCTATTCCTAATATCCTATTAATTTCGTGATCAAATCTATTAAGATACATTTGCTGCCCTTCATTAATTATGACTTCGCGAACACCATCATTATCGATCATCTGTGGGATAGATGGGCCAAATAGTTTTTTAATAGGTAAGCGTGGTTTACCTTTTCTCTCCATAACTTTCAAACCGTTTACATCTGCAACAAAGGCTCTAACAACTTGTTTTAAGCCGTCTTTCTTTACTCCTACCTTTATAGGTGTTTTTCTACGCGGACTAACCTTTTTAGGGGATACCTTAAATTTTTCCAATCCAATTAATTCTCCAGAAGAACTGACTTCTCCCTCTAAGCTAATACGTGTGGCTCTTGTTTTTCTCAAAGTGGCCTGTAAATCACTAGCCTTTATGTTATATTCCTTCCTTACTTCTTTTTTAATATTGGAATTAACATTAGTTACAGTACGGTTAATAGCATTGGATATAGCACTAGGGGCTCTTCTGGTGAAACTCCCCATTTTCCTTTGAATCTCTTGCATTGCCCTTTGATCAAAATCAATATTTATCATGACTCGAAACCTTCTAGGGTAATGGTGTATACCCCTTCATCTTCTTGGACATCAACAATATAGCAAAGAGATTCTTTAAAATTCATCCTTTGTTCTGGCCTTGGAATAAAGGGCATATCGCCCTTTTTAACATGAAAAAGGAGCCCGTTTTCTACGAGCCCCTCTCCACCCATTTTTAATTGATGTTCTTTCAGTTTGTCGTTATCAATAATAACACTTACTTTTGTTCCATCGATATCGACCTCTTCAGCAAACTCATTAGGATTTATAAATACCGACAAATCCTTCTTTAATTGGTCCTTAAAATTCATTTAACCAACTACTTTCAAAATGGCGTCAATAATTTCGCCTTTTTTGTTTGAATCGCTTATACCTTCAATGCCTTCTGACCTAGCATAATCTAGCAATTCATCTTTCGTTTTTGAATCCAAAAACTTCTTTGTAACTGTCTTTGATGTTTCTACAGAAATTTCATTTTCTGTTTCAATTAACTCAGCTGATCCGCTCTCGGAAAGTTTTTTGGCAAAATCAGTATGACACGAGAATGTTTCTTCCGGTTCTACAATTCTTCCATTCAAAAAAATGGGCTCAATTGCTTTTAATAACATCATATGCAATCACCCTTAACCAATCTTTACGCGAGCAACTGATTTAGCAAGTGCCTTAGGTTCAACAACCCATCCAGCAGGTACTGCTCCTGCTTCTGTTGAAGTAAGAGCAGAATCCTTCCAATAAACAGCTTGTCCTACTGTAAACTCTTCTGTATTCGATGCTGGAATATCATAAACCCCTAATACATTTACGCTCCCAACAGATCCTACTGGAATATCACTTGCAGCAATACCAATTCGGCTAGCCAGGGAAACAACGTCATTTGCTTTGATATCGGATGCTCCACTATTTTTATAATCAATCGTTTCTCCACGCTGTACATATTGAGCTTGAGGATTATTCAACATTTATTTCTCCACCCTTCCCTATTACTTACCGTTATTTTTAACGATAGTTTTGTAGTCTACGATAGTAACACCATAATCAATGTAAATATCCCACATGTAGCCTAATTGGCCTGCTGGTGGCTGCTTCATTACGATTGTTGGCATATCTACTCCATTTAGATAGTCAACCTGAATTGGACTGCGTAATTGATCAGCGGACATATACCATTCCACCGCTCCATTAGCTGTTGCATCATCCAATTCAGCGTCACTAATAATAGTGAAATTGTTAAAAAATGGGTTTTTAATATTTGGATTTGTTTGTGCCGGGTCGACTGGAGAACCGACTAATTGACCAACAGATGTTTCTAATGCAGTAGGAACAATTAAGAATTTGCCAGGGATATTTAACTTAACTTCTCCACCGGCTGCAGTCTGATTTCGAAGTTTCATTCTCATATCTGATAAAGTTTCAACAGATGGTGCGGCTCCGGTAGCTGCAATATTTTTATGATCTGCATGGAATAGTGTTTTTCCGTCCCAAATTGCTGGGTTTTTCGCTAGCATTTGATAAACTAGTCGATTAATTCCCAGCCTTGCTGATTGAGCGTATAATGCTGGAATAGTTGCAATGAAATCAACATCATCATTAATAAATGATTGGCGAGACATTGTAAATTGGCGCCCAAATGTTAATAGCTGGCGTTGTGGTCCTTCCTCTGCATTTACCATGTCGTGCTTTAGTTCACCATTTTGAGATACTTGTAAAAGCTCACCTGCAGTCCCAACTTGATATGTTTTAGTTGGTCTAAAGTCTTTCAAAGTTCCTCGTTTAGTCCAATGTTGGTAAGTAGTTTCTGCTTCTGTATATGCCTTTTCAAATACTGTGCGAGCAGTCTGATCCATGATCCCTGTAAATAAACTTGTTGGAGTCATGTACTGACGTAAAATTTCATCATCACTCAAACGAGTTGCGTTAGGAATTCCCTCTAAACGCAAAGTTTCTTTTGCTAATTCTTTTAAAGACATGTTACGCAATTCAGTCGCGCCTGCAGCTGGCTTTTCTACGGTTAAGCCAAGACGTAAAGCCAGGCCATCTTTGGCAGCATCACGGAATTTATCACCCTCATCTTGAATGATTCCAACGCTAGATGGCCCTCTTTCAGCAATCTGCTTTTCAAGGATAAGAGCACGTACATCTTCAATAGATTTCCCACCAGCAATGTACTCTTGTGGATCATAATTAAAGCTGCGGCATAGGTTTGTAATGTCCATTGTCCGCTTTCGCTCATCTTCCATTGCTTTTTTAATAATATCCTCTGTATTCAGTGGTGCAGCTGGGGAAGGATTTTGATTTGCTGCTCTTAAGGCCTCGATACTTCTTTGTAAATCATCAAATTCCCTTTGCTCATCTTCGGATAGGTCTCTTTGTGCGGCTTTAGCAGCATCCACAATGGCTTTTTGTCTTGCTAACATTTGCTCTAATGTCATAGTTAATTGCCTCCTAAATAGTTGTTATTAAGCTGAATTTGCTTGTAATAAATTGATTTTGGCTCTGTTTTTTCAAGATGATTATCTTTTTGCTTGTGAAATGGGAAGTCCTCCATTTCCCTTCCAATCCCTACCGTTGCATCTGCAGGAATAGAAACAATAGAAATCTCCAAAGGCAGCCATTTAAGTGCAATGCTACATGGTCCAATAAACCTCCCATCGCTGGACACCTTGCCTACCCCTACTTCTTCCCAACTGTCTACCCGGTAACCAACGCTGACACCTTTTAATGTCTTGTTTTTTACCTTCTGATAGATTTTTTCGCTCTCTTCATCTTCATCAAAAGTGACTAATGCATGGCCTCTATCACCTTCAATCCAAGCATTATCAATTCTTCCAATCACTTTATCTCTTGAATGATTAAATAAGAGACAGCCAATCTCATTTAATCTAGTTAAATCACAAGCTCCATTTCTATGACTGAGGATCTCTGGACCAAACCAACGATCATATGGCTCCTCACTTGAAAAACTTAATTCTACTTGTCTTGTTTCATCATCAATCGCTTTAAAATTAATGCTCGTATCTCGGCTAAGTTGAAAGTTTTTCTGTTTTTGCTTAGACATCTGTTATCACCCCCTTTTGTCGCATAAATTCAATTTCCCGTGCCCGCTGTTCAATCACTTCCCTCCAATCATGGCCAGAAGTTGCAGCTAACTCCGCTAGTGTTGTTTGGTTTGTATCCAGAGCTACTCTGTTTGCATTTACCTCCTTCAGTGGATCTATCCATTTCATACCTGGAGGAGTCCACTCATGGTTTAAGTATTCCTTTTTGTTGTCCCAAAAATCGGGTATATGAATAGCTCCGGCTAATACTGCAGAGATTAAGAAAGTTTCATATATTTCGATCAACATGTGATCTATTAGAAACTTCTGTTCAATCTGATAGGTCTTTAAATCTTCCAATAGCCCTTGCCTTGCACTGCTGTAATTCACTTGAGACATGTCTCTTGCAGTTGCTTCATAGGAGATCCCTTGTCCACTACCTGTTAGTCTCTGTTGGAGCCTTACAAAGTCTGCAGCACTTGCTCCCTGTGCTGGCGGATTAACAACAGAAACGTCATCGCCCGGATTAAGCTCCATAATCATCCCTGGGCTTAATGTCTTTCCTTCGTAGCTAGTGGAACCTTGTTTTCCTTGCCTTCCAAATCCGCCTCCTGGAGTAGGGCTTTGCCTCCTAATAAAGACAGAAAGACAGGCAGCTACTCTTTCCTTAATACTTACAGCCTCCATGTAAGAGTTCACGTCTTTAATTCTTGTGATAGTAGGGGACATTTCAGACATTTCGCGAATTTGAGTAGGTCTCTTTTTATGCCATAAAAAAATGACATCTCCGGCTTCAATTCGATCAGATTTACCTGAATAGAATCCGTTTATGTCATAATTTTTAAAATAATATGCGATTGGTCTATTAAACTCGTTGTATTCAATTCCGTTGACTATTCTTTTAGAGTCTTTACTCGTTTGCATCGTGTCTAAATCGTCAACTTCCCGAATTTGTAATGAAAGGGGAACGACTCCACCCGCGATATATCTTTTTATAATAATAATGCCGCCATCAACCTTTTTACGCCTTATTGCCATTCTGCAGATTTCAGCAAAACTCTGCTGGTATGTTACATCACAGTTTCGTGGTTTACACCATTCTTTCCAAAGTTTCTCGATACGAGAGTTTAGTTCTTCATCATCGGTTTTTGCTTGTAATTTAAAGCCAGTTCCAACCACATTTCTCTCAAATGCACCAACAATGCTTTCTTGAATATCAGAATTCCTTTCTAAATCCCTTGCTCTCGCACGAATGGTATCTCTATATACACCGTCTGTTTGTTCTGCAGATGCATTAACTGTGCGCCAACCAGCATTCAATCGATCATGAGTCCCGGCATCATAACTTTTTAATTCCTCATATCCTTTTCTCCAAGCTTCACGTCTATATCCTGCCGCAGGAGAAATGAATGCTATAGTTTTATCTAGCCAACTCAAAAATCATTACCTCCTGTCAAAAACACTTACAAATGTATTAGCAAATCCACTTTCATTGCCGTTTTCATACTTTATTTGTGCTTCCAATTCCTTTTGTCTCTTGTAAAGCAAAGACAGATCTGCCCTTTTAAGCCTTCTGGAACCAATTTGGTATTCCTGTCCTCCGATTTCAATTGCAGTTATAGCTTCATTAATTTGCTTTAATTGTTCTTCTAAGGTCATTACCTATCACCGCCTACAGCCAGCTATTATTTTTTATCCAATTATTATTGTAGTTCATAGTTTGATTATTTACTTGCTGTTCTTCCTCTTGTTCCTCATCTTCTTGCAATAAGTGAATGCTACGAACATGAAGAACATCGGCAGCTGCTAGAGCATAAACTTCACAATCAAGATAATGGTTGTCAGCATGACTTGTTTTTGGAACCCACACCTGAGTTACTTTTCCACCTGCACCTTTGCTATTCACTTTATGCTCTGCAGTTACCTGTTCAGCATATTCTTTATCGCAACCTTTATAGACCATCCAAGACCCTTGACCATTGGGCTTAGCCATCCTTGATGCAATCATGTCCTTATACTTTCCACCATCTACTAATAAAAGCCTAGTCCCATATGCCCTGGATCCGGTTTTATTAATTGTACTTATCTTAAAATGCGAATAACCTCCACCTACCCCTTTAACCGGAATAGCCCATTCACTATTATCTGCACAAAAATCATATACATCATCCGTTTGGTCCCCAGAGTCAACCCCACAGAGATTAACCATTAAGGTATCGCCATTTCTTTTTTCATATTCAGCATTCATTACCTTTTCAATTTCCCTAAAACTTAAAGCTTGTCCATGTGCAATATTCTGGCTGGTTAAATATGGCCCCCATGCTCTAATTGTCCAATACAAGCTCGTTTCCTGAACGTCTACGCCGCCAGTTAGCATAACTGCCCAATCTGGTACTTCAAACGCTTCATGTTCTGTTTGTCTTTCAAGAACAAGGTCTGCATTTGTTTTTAATTTAGTATCTTCCCAAGGCTCAGCAAGCCAGGAGTTAACGAAGTTCTGGAAAGCTTCTGGATCATCTTTTGTAGTTAGGAACTCTTTTGCAATCTCACTAAATCGAACAAATGGAGAGTACAGGGTATTCATCCAGTATGCTACCTTCCGCGGAAACTGAGTACGTTGTTCTACAACTTCCCAACGTCCGTAAAGTAGCATTTGTGACTTTTGTTGATCAGTAATTATGCAGCCGCATTCTTGACATACATAGTTTGCGAATTCCGCCCTATCTGCGTAACTTAAATCCTTTTTATTCGGCCATTTTATTTGTTTAAACAATAATTCAATATAATCGCCACAATGAGGACAAGGAACCTTATAATGTTTGACTAGATCAGCATTTTCTTTTGCTTTCCAAATGTGGCCTGTTTTCAATGTAGGGGTGGAAGTTTGAAATATTTTCTTGTTAGGGAAAGTTTTCGTTCTTTCCTTTGCCAGCTTAATTGGATCAGCTTCTTTTTTACTTGCGCCCGGATACTTATCTATTTCATCCAAAAACAGAAAGCGAATAGGTTTACTAGCCAAAGAAGATGGTGAATTTGCTCCATTCAAACTAATAAACATACCGTCACATTGAAGTTCTAATCGACTTGATTCAAGTTTTTTAAACTTATCTTTTAGTCCTTTGGATACATTAAACATTGGCTGAATTCGGTTTTCTGAGACGCTTTCTGCAAGCGCATCTGTTGGATATACAATCATTACTGGACTAGGATCTTGCATAACTACATAACCTAACATGTTGTGTAAAGCTTCTGTTCCTCCAACTTGTGTAGGCTTAACGAATGTTATTTCTTCTGTTTCAATATTATTAAATTCGTTCATGATGTCATTTAAATAAGGGGTTATAGCATTATTCCATCTTCCAGGTATCGCTGAAGAACGACTATCAAGAACTCGATGCTTTTCAGCCCATTCACTGACAAAGAGATTCTCTGGAGGCTTTAAATGTCGGAGTGTGTTTTTAATAAAATTTGGCAAATCATGCTTTTTTCTTTTTAGCATGATACACACCATCCACACTCATTTGCTCGAGAGCATCATTTATTGTTTCACTCAAGTCCTTTTCAATCTTTCTAGCCTCCAATGGTTCAACAAACCTTCCTACCTCACCAGCAAGCTTTCTTGAAAGTGACATAGCCGACTTCTTAAAAATCAAAAAGAAACGAGATAACTCTGCTTCAATCAAATCTTTGTCAATGTATCTCCCATTTGCAATATCCGTTTTTATCCTGGTCAATTCGCTTTGTGCTTCCTTATATGCAACTTCAGCCTCTAATTTCTTTTGCTGCAGATTAACCGCTTTATTTAATTCAGCCTCGCCACTTTGTAATTGACCTCTCCATTGAAGGACCATCTTTAAGTCCCACCAGCCTCGGCTATGTTGAGAAAGTCCTTGTCGCTTCCAATCGGTTAGCGCTCGATCACTTATTTCAAGCAGATCACAAAGGGCTCCAGTAGAAATAAGAACAACTCCATTTTTCTCCTTATACCCTTCCATCTCATAATCACCCCGTTTTTCCGAAGTTCCGAAGTATTTTTTTTTTATATCATGTAGCCAATCCGTGGGCGTCGCAGTCCCCGCATGGCCCCAGGGGTCAGGAGGGACCCAAAAAGGTTTTCGGAACTTCGGAAATTTATTAAAAACCTTTAAAAATGAAAAAAGCTCCTAAAACACTAATAAACCCTTATGTATCAAGGGTTTGGGAGATATTTACTAAACTATTCTCTCGACTCATTAATCTGGTGCTCTAAAATATCTCTTTGAATCTTTTATAATCCATATTGTGTTAGATTCACATTAACGCTGTAACTATTGATACTAAAGGGTTTCCATAACATTTATATTTCAATCTAACATTCAAAAAAATATGTTATGTTGAAGGCAGTTTAAACCTGAATCCCTTCATTGCTGTATCTTTTTTATCTTGGTTAATTCCAATATATCTAAGAGTATAATCAGGGTTAGAATGGTTTAATATATCTTGAAGAGTAGCTATATCTTTTGTTTCTTGATAGAAGTGATATCCGAAAGTTTTCCTTAATGTGTGAGTTCCAATTTCAGTCACTCCAAAATGACGTGCTGCATCATTCAATATTTGGTAAGCTGTTTCTCTTCTGATTGCTTTGTTCTTACCTTTTCTGCTTTTTATTAGAAAATGATGATCTGGTTTGCCGGAAATAAAAGATTTCAAAGCTTTCTTCAAATCAAAAATAATTAATACTCTATTGTTCTTATCCCTTTTTTCCTCTTTAATATCAATGTAATTACCTTTTACATCTCTAACTCTTAATTTGAGAATGTCAGAAATTCTTAAACCTGTATGAATCCCTAGCATGAACATAATATAATTACGTTCATTCGTTGCTTTTAAATAAGATAATATTTCAGCAAGCTTTTCCAAATTGCGAATAGGTTGAACGACTTTCATATAAATCACACCCTATATATAACATTTTCTCGACTAGGCACCACCTTATGCTAATAGCTAAAAAGAATTGAATTACGGAGTGCTTTTACCTCCATGCCTCGCCTTCAACCTATGCAGACAATGCTGCTAAGGTATAGTCTCGCTACACCATCAGCTGATCGAGTACACCATTGATAAAGGATAGATGCGTCTCCTAAAAATTTTATCTCTAGGAAAATCGTACCTTTTTCCAGAAAACAAATAGTCCTCTATTTTATCCCTCTTTTTATCCCTAATTTTGTCGTGATTTTGTCGGCGTTTTTTGTATAAAAAAAGACAGCTCTCAAATGATTGTGAGTGCTGTCGCGATTTGAAATATTGCCTGCTTTTTGCATATATAATAATGGTCCTTTGTTATTCCCATATCCATATAAACTGTTATATCCTTGACTCTGGATGGACCGAGATATTTTCTTTCAATTATTTGGCGTTCAGTGTCATCTAACGCTTGAGTAATGGCCCGATTAATTTGTTTGTATTTTATGAGCTTCTCTTTTTCCTTGTTACCGAGTGTAGGGAAAAGCTTCTCAATTCCTTCGTCCTCGATTTCCTTTTTGTTAGTCATGGCTATTCTTAAAGCTTTATATTCTTTTAGTTCCTTTATTACAGTGCTTCTTACTTTTTTCTCATCAACCTCTGGTAATAATGATAGTTGTATCATATAATCAACCTCTCTTATTATCGGTTCTGGTATTCCCCGTGTCTTTTTTCTTGCTCGCTGAAAATCCGTTAAAACGCACACAACGTACAAAGGGACAGAGCTTTTCGCTTGTAAGCCATAAACAGCCTGAACAAATAACTTTTGGTTTCCTTATTTTCATATTTACACCTCCTTTTGAATAAAAAAGGACACTGAAGCAAGCTATAAATAATAGCCGTTTCAGTGTCCCTGGTTGTTCCAGTAGACTCATAATTTATTTGTATAGTTCAATTCATAATGTGAAGGCTTACCACTCTGCCAATTAATTATTTGTTTTCCAAATCCTTTTGGCGGGGCATCTACAACTGTTATTACTCCGTCTTTAACGATATATGTCGCATTCTTCATCAAGTCAATTTCAGCTTTATTAGTGTTCACCTGGACCCCTCCGATATGATACAATTTAATTGGAGTGGCCGGGAGAGATCCTGGCTTTTTTATATTTGCGCCCCTCTAGATTTAATTATTTGTGCTTTCTTATACTCTTGCATTCCCAACAGACCCTTTTATGATCGATAGTGTCTGTTTTTTTTATGGGAACTAATTTATGACATTCACTGCAGCTTACTAATTTCATGAGTATTGCTCCTTCCAATTAATCTATTAATTAATAATGAAAAAATATATAATCTTAATGATACCTGTGCCAAAATGAGGTGTCTTATGACGACAAAAAAGGTTAAAGTTGTTCATGAAAGTGACTCTGGTCTAAATCAAAAATTCTTAGATCCATCTACCAAAAAAGAGATGACTCGAAAGCAATTCGCAGATGCTATCGAAAAAGGTCAGTATCCCGGATATCATGTAATGAGAATGAATAATAAAAGAATTCCTAGATCTAACCCCGATCGCTCCAAAAATAACAACTTAGATTAAACTAACTATCAAAAGGCACAGGTATCATCTAATTTAAACAGTTACTCTTTTGTTTAGCAGATTAACTGCAGCTGGCCCGATGAATCTGCTATCAAATCAGTTCCATAATCTTCGTTAATGATGACTTCAAATATCGCCTCTAACTCTTGTACAACAATGCTATTACCAGCCAGTGCATACAACGTAGCACTTCGATAATTTTCTTTTTGTGGAAATTCTTTAAGCATTAAATCAAAATCTGTATCATCGAACCCCATTAACCTCCACCATTCTCGTTCTGTTGGATATCTATAACGACCATCAGCCATTTTAAATACACCTGCACTAGGACAACGATCTGGACGTTCTGTAATGGTGTTACAAACCTCAGTTATTGTTTTTATATAACGGAATTTTGATTTATTTCGCTCGATTTCTTCTGGAGTAGCTAAATCTTCTAATCGACTTAACATCGATGGAATATTTACAACATACTTTTCAATGTTCTTGATTTCATCGTCAGACTGCTTAAATTCATTCATTGGTCTCAATGATTTCTTTTTAACTTTGCTGAAATCGAAAACGTTATTCTCTAATATGCTTATACAAAATACGCGTTCTCTCGTTTGAGGAATACCTCTATCCATTGCATTTGATATCTGATAAGAGTTTGTATAACCTAACTCTTCCATATCACGTAAATATTCATTGAATATTGGACGTTTCTTTTTATACAAGGCGCCACGCACATTCTCCCAAATAACCACTTTCGGCCGCCAATCTCCCATTTCACGAATAATCCTGATTGTTTCAAGCATTAATTTAGAACGACCTTTATCGTCATTTAGGTTAGCTGCAGAATTATCCTGACATGGAGAACCATGGACTAAAATATCCGGCTTTAAATTCCATCCCCTAACATCTTGCGGCTTGTGAAGATGATCATATAGCGCGTTATATGCTTTAACCCTGTTTGGCTGCCATTCCACATAATCTATGCATTTATGATCTACTCCAAGATTGATTAGCGCTTTACGGGGCGCGCCAATGCCTCCGAATAATTCTAGTATCTTAATCATCTGGCTACCCCTTTCTTTACCCTTTGTTTCTAGTAATAGAAATTTTTAGTAGATTTACACCGAAAATATTGATATATTTTAATTACCTTCTAAACTCCAATGTTTTATGGGTGGAGTTTTATTATCCCGAGAACGTTACCGTGTCTGAAACTTAGGGCACAGAGAAGGAGGTCGCTATGGAACAGCGTAATAATTCCCTCTTGTACAAGTTGGTAGTCATTCAGTTGATTACCGCTTGTCTTGAGTTGGCAAAAGTCCTTATCTCCTAGTGAGATAGGGGCTTTTCCTTTAAGGAAACATAATGATTCTTTTGTTACTTTTTAATCAAAATTATTGTAGGATTTTCCAACTCCTTGTCGAATATTATTTGTAAAAGGAGGTGGTATAATGGCTGTTTATTTAATTACCTATGATTTAATGAGCCCCAGACAGGACTATAAGGATTTATATGTTGCTATTGAAAGCTTTCCAACTAGACTCCATCCCTTTCAATCAGTTTGGTTTGTTAAATCAGAAAAAGGAGCTAAAGAGATTTATAATCACTTAAACCAACATTTGGATAATGATGACAAACTCCTCGTAGTTGAAATGCAAAAGCATTGGTGGGGTCGTTTTGGTGAGCAAAACCAAAACTGGCTTAAAACTAACCTTTAAATCCCAAGGCTATCAATCTGGTCAATTCAGCTTGATAGCTAAAATTAACCTTTTAAAACCCCATTCTTAACAAAAATGTTTCTCCAAGCCCTATCTAACCTTTCAAACTTTTCCTTTTCTAATTCTTTTTTTCTTTGAGTGATAGCCTTTTTTAGTCGCCTTTTCTGTTTTTGTTTGTTTGCCACTGGTTCGACCTCCCAATTTAGGAATCTCTGTACCTCCAAGACTTTTACAATCCATTCCAAGCGAAGAAGAACATCTTTTGAAAAGAGAACAGCGTGTCATACACGCCATTCTCCTATCTTCTTCCTGCATCCACTTCGGACGATCATCGGCAATAATTACCGTTATCATTAGGCAATAATAATAATCTTTCTGCTTTCAATTTCTTTTTCTAAAGCTGCTTTTAGATAGTCCTTAATATTCTGTATTGCTTTTAATTTCCAAGCGCCTCCATCTGCCTCGAATAATGCACAAGCAGGACCTTTTTGCATTCTGAAAATAAACTCTGATTCAGGTTGTTCTACTTCAACAAATGTACGGTATGGGGCTAGAACCACTGGGTTTGGAACTAATACATTCCCTACTGTAGCCACTCCTGTTTTAGCTACAACTGACTGGCTTACACCATCATCTCCAACTGTTTGAACTGATTCCTCTTTGATGTTTCCAACAACTTTTAACATAATATCTCGGTCATTGTTTTTTACAAATGCTGATTGCAGCTTAATATTGAAATCCTCTGAATCATAGAATCTATCAAAAGTAAAAGATGGGATCATAGCTTTTGCTCTTATATATTCATTTCTGTTTTGATTGGAATTTAATGAATCAAACACAATGACTTCCGTTGGACTGCAAACATGAACCATTAATGTTTCATCTGCATCGAATTCGGATATTAGATATTCCACTAAACCAGAAAGGCTTCTTACTTCCAGAGCACTTGCGATAGGCTCCTTTAATAGATGCAGAGGCTGCGTGGAGTAAACTTGTCCATTCTCATATTCAACCTTTGTATTTCCTAAACCGATAATGTACTGAAACGCTTCTTTAATCATTTTTCATTCCTCCAATAATTAATTTTTAAAATTCACAATTTTATTTCCGCGATCATCCTGAATGTCACCAGTCTCAACATCAATAAAAGTTTGACCCTTTGCTCCAGACTTAAGTTCGGCACCAGTTATCTTACCTTTGTTATCCATATCCATGATTAACTTGGTTTCAATTTTCTTTGCTGGAGCTAGTTTGCTTTTTGCGACAACGCTGGTGAGAATAACATCTCTTTTGTCGTCAGCTGAAAGAGTAATAGTTAAAGTGAGATTTCTCTTAACTTTTGCATCCGTGTTAGGATCCGCGATATTTTCAAGAATCTTTTGAAGCTCTACATTTGCCCTTTCTGAAAGAGCTCCATCAGCAAAAGTATTTAAATCAATGATATTTGGCAATTTAATACCCTCCTAGTTTAATAAGCTTTACCGCCATGTTTATAAGTTCTTCCCTTGTTATGCTCCATTTTCTTAAGAATGGCATTTTCTAAATCGATTCCTTTTGATCCGCACAAATCAAAAACTCGAATACATACATCTGCTAGTTCCTCTGCGAAGTTTTCGTGATTTCCTTTGCGATCAGCCTCAAGTGCTTCACTGACTTCACTGTGAATTAAAGCTAACAAAGTGCCTGTTTCCCTTGGCTCATCATGCCACCCTTTTGATTTTGCTGTTTCGTAAGCCTGTTCACATAGTTGGTTTATCATTCCTAATCCTCCTTCCAATTTCTAAAATTGCAGTCGCTCTAAATTCTGTATATCTGGCTATGTATAGCAGCTGCCCTAAATTAGCTTTGCTAAGATTCATTTTCCTGTTCCCTCCACTGTGAGAAGGTGAAGGGCGATTTCAATAAACTCTTTAGGTTGTTCGGAATTCTGGCCGGCTTTCAATAATTGAATGACATATGCTTTTCTATCTGCCTCACATTGAAGATATTTTAAAAAGTCAGCCACTTCCTCGATAGCCATGCTTAACCAGTTATAACTCATGTAGTGCTGCAGGGGCTCTTTATACTTCTTAATCCCGAAATCATCTTGCTGATACATGACTTTTTTCAGATTTTCTAGAGATCTATTTGATACCTCGTGTTTGAGAATATCCTCGAAATTAATTTCTCTATTTTTCACTAGTATTCTTCTCCTTGAAATATTCAGGACCAAAAGCCGTTTTGAATTTTTCTAAAGTTTTAAGACCAATACCTGGTGTGTCCTGAAGAACTTCGAATTTTTCAGCAATAAAACCGATTGTCTTTTGGATCCCTCGATTTTCGCCATGGATTAATCCCAGCTGGTATCCTTCCTTCTTTCCCCTCTCGAAGGCATTTTGAATTACCGGATTTCTCTTGGTCATGGTGATTGCCTTCTTTGATCATCTAAGTATTTGTTGAATACCATTAGACCATCAATGATTTTGTCTGTATCGAATTTAGATGCAATTCTTTGTACAAACTCCTCATTTTGCATCACTTGTCCAGTAGCAAGATAATAGGACTTCATATTTTCAAAGACGATTTGAGCACTCATTGATAAGCAATCTCCCTTTCGTAAAAACCAATTAAATCAGGAAATTTAGTGAATTCTTTTTTAAGATCTCGGAAACTAATAAAACGATTCCCTTTCTCGATTACAAAATCCATTGAGTATTCATGGCAATTTTTCGGCCTAGTTCTTAATGTCCTTTGAAAAAGCTCTATTGCCTCTTGTTGATTATTTGCATAAACAAAAACGAAGGAATTATTGCTATATTTCAATGCGAAAGGCTTTACATTGCTAAAACCAAGTTCATTTTTGTTAATCATTTGTTGAACTCTATCATGATCAGCCAGCTTGAAATCAATTGTTGACTCATCATCTTCCAGTTTCACTTTTCCCTCTTGTAGTAAATGAGCTATGTAGTGGGCTAAGGTGGATTCCTCGTACTTTATTGCATTTTCATATAGCTTTCTGATCGAGGACATCGGTCAGCTCTCCTGTGTGTTCGTTGTAAAGGCTAGGGACTATTCCAACAGGACCGTTTCTGTTTTTTGCGATTATTAACTCAAGCACATCACTGCTGGAACTCTTGTCATAATACTTTTCCCGGTATAGAAACATAATCACGTCCGCGTCCTGTTCAACACTTCCAGATTCACGAATATCTGACATCATTGGACGCTTATCTTGTCGTTGCTCAACCGAACGATTTAATTGCGCTAAACAGACTACTGGGCAATTAAACTCTTTTGCCATGGCTTTTAGGTTTTTGGATATTTCGGTAACCTGCATGTGAGCGTTACCGCCATAAAACTCGGCCGATCTAATCAATGTCAGATAATCTATAAAAATGATTGGCCTTTTATCAGGGAATCTATGAATCATCTTTCTTGTTTTCGCTCTCATTTCTTGAATAGTTTGGCCAGCTCCATCAAAGATTTGAATATTGGTTTCTGATACCCGACCAATTATGTCGAACCAAATGTTTTTTTGTTTATCGGTGAGACCCTTGTTCAAGTTCCTCATTCGCATCCTGTTTATTCTTCCAGTCGAAGCAATTAGACGATTGGTAATAGACTTTTCAGGCATCTCTAGGGAGAATATGATTGGCATATATCCTTGCCATCCAGCCTGCTTTGCAAAATGAACCAGTACATCGGTTTTCCCCATGCTTGGCCTTGCAGCGATTATAGTAACCTCAGAGTCTTGAAAACCGTTTGTCATATTGTTCAGTTTTATTAACCCTGTTTGAACGCCTTTTTTTACCGCCTTTTCAGTCCAAGGCGCCTCGTACATATCGGTCAAAGCTTCAACGATTGATGTGTGATCATCGAGCTTTACCTCGTTAATGGAGTCGAGAGAGGATTGTATCTTGTCTATTTGCCAGTCCTCATTTTGGGCCTGTGCTAAGATGTTTCGTTTCTCTCGTTCCTTCCAGGCGTCTAAAACTAAATCCTCGAACTCTTCAAATTTTTCGGGGTTTCCGTACGATTGAATGTCGTTCAGATAGGAAATTCCGCCATATGACTCTAGGTCTTTCAACGTTGATAGAGAAATAATGTCAACTGTTCTTCCCTGATTAGTCATATCCAAGAACGCTTTTAAAAGTTGTTTGTTTCTGCTATCTGCTAAATGTTCTGGTCGGATGTTTGTATCTTTTAGTAAATAATTCGCTTTTAGGAAGCTACCAAGTAATGCATTTTCAGCTTTCAATCTTCTTCCTCCCCTGCATTGAGATCAAAGTTAAAGTCTGGTATATCCCTACCTGATTGGCTTTTGCCAGAAGGCTTGTCCCGTGCTTTTCCACGCTTTTCAAGGTGCTCATTAATTAATGCCTGGGCTTGTTGAACTGTTTTGATTTTCTTCTCGGACCAGCTAATTAATATTTTCTCGACATAACTCCAACTTTTAGCTCCGCGCTCAACTGCTAGTTTCATAGCTTCAAGAACAAGCTCGCTGGATAGATCGTCACACCACATGAAAATTTTTTCTGATATGTGGCTGCCGATGGTCCCAAATCCGTTCTGCTCATAAAAATTAATTGGGCTCTCCGCAGGTGCCTTTTCTTCTTCTTCAAAATCTGTAGTAATCTCTGTAATGTCCGTACTTTCTGGGACGGGCATCTGTACTTTCCGGGACGGGTATCCGTACTTTTTTGTACATACGTCTGTACTTTCCGGAAAGGTGATTTCTACCAATCCCCTGATGTTAAGTTCGATGAACATGATATTTGGTAATCTCCCTTGAGTTGTATCAACAGTCCGAAACACCCGTTTTATTACGTTTTTGTTTTCTAGCCTTACAAGTGTTTCTTTGGCCTGTTTCATGGTCAATCCGAATTGTTCTTCGATTTGCTTATAGCTTCTTTGTAGCAGGTCTGATTTAAACTTTTTTTTGACCTCTTTAACTAACCCGGTTTGTTCATCCCTTTCGATAGTTGGTCTATACCAATAAACGAAATCAGACAAAAGAATCATTGCGTTTAAATCAGGTTTCCCATTCTCTTTTTTTAAAGTTTGATACCATGAATTTGGTATGACATTCCCTTCAAAATTTAACCTTCCAATGGTGTCCACGATTTCATGTCCACAGTTATACATGGTTACTCATCCTTTATAAAAATTAATTTCTATCACAGATTGCAAAGCATTCCTCTAATCGAATGAATTGATAATTTGGATAACGCCTTAAATACCCATGAACTAAGTTCAGGTATTCGTTTTGCGATAACTCGTTTTTTGTCCTAAGCAGCCACTCAGGAAGCAACACTTTTGTTTGGTTTGTCAGCATAATTCCACCCTATTCCCCAATGAAAATATGGACGTGATAGTGTTTATTCTCAGGTAGCTCACCTTTGATTTTTTCAGCCATTTTCTTGCACTCAGTGACGTTTTCAGCATGTATAAATGCAGAATGAATAGTGTGGAAATCGCCATTAAGTTGGATAGAAAAATCTACTGAAAAAAGCATAACTTGTCCACCTACTTGCATATATTTAATAAAGAATTATAATTGTGTTATAATCAGAAAAATTTTTAAAGAATATGCGTCTGTCCACGCGTATTTTTTTTATTTTATTTACCACTCGTCCATGATCTCCCTCATGGCCGCAAGACTTTCCTCATAAAACCAATAACGTTTACCTTTTTCCTTGCGTCTTTCGAGAATTTTCATCCTTGGATCGCGTAAAATTTCATTCTCTAAAAATGATTTACTCATGCAAGTTAGTTTTGCCATTTGATCAAGATCCCAGGTAAAGAAAGAGGTTCGAAGGGAACTGTCTATTTTTTCGTTTATATACTTCCTTACCTCGTCATGATTAATATTTAAGGCAATTTCAGCGATAGGCATTTCTACCACCTCCTTAATTTTTTGTAAAGGTGCTTCGTTCGCACCGTTGAAGTTAGAAAGGGCGGTGGGGGTGTGGGGTAGATTGCCTTCCTAACCTCAACGGTAAGAACAAAAGTTCTTGCCGTTATATTCAAATTAAGTTAGAATATAATTATCGTTGTATTGTAGGTTGATTCTGAGCAGTTAGTGTTCCAGCACTGGCTGCTTTTTGTTTTGCTTTTGCTTTTAAAAGGCATTGCTTTTGCATCAATGTAAGTCGGTTCCATTCCCCTACTTTGATTCTCATAAACTTCCCTCCTAGAAAAACCTCATCTTTATTGCTTCCATAGCCAGCTTTTTGTTATATTCGTCCAGATAATCGATGTCACTAAGGTTTACTTTGTTACGCTCGTTATATAGGTGTAGAGCTAAGTTGAGCATAAATTTTTCCGAGTGAGACCAAGGTGCTGCCACTCTTTTTAGAGAAGTAATCTTTATACTCCCTGCTTCTAAATCAAAGTACTTTGTAGTAAAAACGCTTTTAAGTTTCAAGTTGTTTTGAAATAAATGAATAACACCTCTCCAATAACGATCTCTCGCAATACTGCTTGGAATAGTAGACATTTCCCCATCTCCTTTTTATATAAATGAGTAAAAAATAAATCCCCCTATTAACGGCATCAGCTGCTGGATTAAATTAATCCCGTCAAGTCCGTACATGAACGCCACAGCAACCTCTGGAGTTTGAGTGTTTGCCATCCATGCTTGGAATATGGACATTGTTGGTTCTTTTCTGTCCGATTCGTATTTGGAAATGTCGGACTGATTGATGAATAATCTTTCTGCTAATTCTTCTTGGCTGAACCCAGCCCTGGTCCGACACGCCTTCAAGATCGCGCCGAATTTCATACTATGTATCACCCCCTTCATATTCCAAATTGGAATACTTCGTTTTAGGGAAGCTTGCTAGAATAATAGTTAAGGAAGCCATTGTTCAATGTAATTTATTGCGGATAAAAGATTCCTGCGATTAACCTCTTTATAGCTAGCTACCCCAAATGTCTTTTTAATGCCGCGATATAATTCTTTATACAGATCAGCAACATCTTTCTTATTTTTTGATAATTCAAAGACACGGTGTGTTACTGCAATTTGAATACGCCGCTGCTCTCCAGTAGATAAGTTGCTTATTCCTACCGCCTCCTTTCTTGAAGGTTATCCATGTTCCACCATCCTTCACCAAAAGTTCACTTCTAGTTAACTAGATGGATAAAAAAATATCGTCTGGATTTGTTTTAAATGCTTTAGCAATTTTCACAGACAATTCGTAACTTAGACGGCGCTTACCGTTTTCTATCATCCAGTAATATTCCTTGGAGATTCCGACTTTATCAGCCACTTGTTGGTAAGTCAAACCCTCTTTTAGGCGAAATTCCTTAAGTTTTTGAAGCGCCACTCTTTTATGCCCTCCCTTCAGTTAACCTGTTGTTAACTTTATTATAATTAACCTGATGTTAACTTTCAAGTGTTATTTTAAAAATAATTTCTTTTTAGTTAACTTTTGCATATTACTCTTTTTGTTAGCTACATGTTAACTTATAATTGATTATAGAAGAGAGGTGTACCGGAGTGCTTGGTGAACGAATAAAAAAGCTGCGTAAGGAAAGAAAAATTACCCAAGAAGAATTAGGAAAGAAAATAAATGTTACAAAAGTATCTATCTCTGGGTATGAAAACGGGATCCGAAACCCGGATACAGATACCCTCAAAAAAATTGCTGATTTTTTCGGAGTTACTACGGATTATCTTCTGGGGAGAACAGATAACCCGAATGAAATAACTAGTGAAGAGATATACGAGGATCCTGACTTTATGTACGCTATGCGGAGTGCGCAAGAGCTTAGTGAGGAAAGTAAACAAAAGGTACTTGATTTTATTGAAATGATGAAAGATGTTGAGAAAGTCCGAGAAGCTGCCAAAGGGAAAAGTAAGAAGAAATAATTTACCTTTGGCTATCTTTTTTTCTTTTTCAATAAAATAGTAGTTTTAATCTCTTGTTTTTTTACATAAATGTTAGGTGTTTTATCGCATGAGGTTTTAACTATCTGGTAAGTTGGTTTATTTTTTTTAGGCATTACTGGGATTCATGCCCATAATTTCATAATTTTATTAAGGAGAGGAATGAGTTTTGGCAACTAAAAAACAAAAAACTAAGAGTGTGCCAATTGAGAAATTACTTTCGGATCATTTTAGAAAGAAAGTATTTCGGGTAACTGATAAATCGAATGTTTCTAAAACCGCGGACTATATGATCATTACAGATCAAGGTTTTGAAATTTATTTAGCAACTAAAATGGTTGTTGATAACGAGGAAGTATTGGACAAAGTTCGACTTATTAAAGCGTACATATGGGAAGATTTCAATTCAGTAAAAATAGATAAGTTTGCGTTATCCACGAACTATGAATTTGACAATGGGTTTATTCTAAAAGTTGATGTTTTTGACGATCTAACCAAAAGCCTTCAATCCAACGGGATTCATATCACTTTTATTGAACGTAAATGGTACAACAAAATACTTGGATTTCGTTCAAAAAAGAAATGGAAAATGATAACCGCTAGCTTAACTTATTTAATAATTACATTAATGATTGTTGGTGCTTTTTCCGAAGATGACTCTGCAGTTAAGGAAGCTTCCGGTACTCCTAAAGAAGAAGTTAATGCAAATGAAAATAATACAAATCCAAAAAACGAGTTAAGTGAAGAAGAAAAACAAAAAAAAGCTGAGGAAGAAACGAAAAAAGAGACTGAACAAAAATTAAAAAAACAATTGAATTTTGAAGGTAAAATAGCAGCATCGGTTAATGGAAATAAAATAACTGTTTCTATAGATTCAAATGTGCCTGATGGAGGAATTTTTGAAGTATCTTTAGTGGATGGTAATTTTAATGTTCTAAGCGATTTCTTAGAAATAAAAGATGGAAAAGTTAACAAGGATTTTGAGATCCCAAAAGATTGGGGTGTTGGGCATATTGGCACTATGGCCATGTTCAGATTTAATTTACCTGAACATCCCCAGCCCGAGCATATTAAAAACTTGTACGGAAATAACGGCGAGAAGCTTTCTGGTAAATTAGCAGTGGAACATAATCAAAATGGGAAAAATGCTGTATTAGAAACAAAAACAGTTGCATATCCAAGCGAAGAAGCTGTTTTAGCCGAGCAAGAGAAAGGTTTTGATGCAGCAATCGATGAGATTATAAATACCGGTAATGGACTTATCTTAGATGTATCACCGAGATATGATAATGAGTGGAAAATGGTTAATGTTGTTGTAAGTGATACCTGGTATTATTCTGCAGATCACGAAAAAGAACGTTTTGCTGAAACTCTCGGAGAGATAGTACAAAACTTGGTTATTAATTTTAGTAAAACAGATGAAAATGTTGTGATGGTTTATTTTGTGGATAGTTATGGAAAGGATTTGGCTACTCCTAAAGTTTTTGGTGGCTATGATATTAAGAGATAAAGATCTGAATTGCCCTTTTTGGGCTTTTCTTTTAAACTCCAAACAGAACATACATTCCCTTAAAAGAGGTGCCGCATGAACTACATAATGACTTTATTAGAAGAGAATATACAGAGAATCTATAAACAGGTTGAAATACTCTCTCCAACTGAGATTGATATGTATCACATCGCTGACGGTCTTGATATATGGATTCATCATCACGAAGAAGAGAGTAAGGCGACTAAATTTAAAGGCCAATATTATATTTTGCTAAATGATCAATTATCCCCCCAGGAAGAATGGCAAGATTTTGCTCATGAATTGGGACATGTCGTTAGACATGTAGGAAATCAACATAAGATGAATAAGCCTTTTAGAAGAATGCAAGAAAGCCAATCTAATAACTTTATGTACCATTTCTGTGTCCCGACTTTCATGCTCTTGGAATATGAAATATCAAACTTTGAAAATATTGATGAAGGCAGCGTATTTGTTTCAAATGTTTTTAATGTTACAGAAGAATTCGCAAAAAAACGATTGATTCGGTTTCATAATCAGGTTTTGCTTGGAAAATCCGATGAAGAGCACCGGCAATATATGGATTCAAGATATCCTAAGGCTCCTCCCTATTCTGCTGAAACAAATGAAATATTAGATAAGTTATACCGACAATTAGAAAGAAAGAAGGTTGCGTTTTAATGCCTCAGCAACGAATGTATTACGAATATGTAGATCAGCAATTAATTCCATACTGGTATGTCCTTACCTTCTCTCCTTGTGAACTTAACTGGGACAAGCACGTATTTTATTACGATGTCATTAAGCCTTTTGAATATATTGAAAGGGGAGATTTTGATGAATCAGTTATTAGTATGTCTATCCATCTATCAGATTTAGTTTTTAACCATAACCTGCCAGAACAAATAGGCATTAATTTATATTCTATTAGAAAACGAATTGAAAGCTATGGTGTAGATCCTGATGTAGTTCGTCAACTAATAATACCAACTCCAGAATTAGAAAATTTTATAGAGCTATTACCTACAGTACAAAAAATGAGTCTTGTGCTTAAGTAATTTGTATTTTGAGCTATAAGGAGGTGGTGCGAACATCAAAAGATCTCCCTTAAGCGTCTGTCCACGTAAGAAAGGGAAGAGAAACGATGAAACTATTTAAAACTAAAAAGGATCCAGAGTTGTATTATTACTTCAATGCTAAGAATGAAAAGCGTTGGTGTTACCGTCATCGATATTACGATAGTTTAAACAATCGTAGAGAAAAGTCGAAGCAAGGTTTTGAAAGCGAAAATGACGCTTATAGAGCCTTACTTGAAGTTAAAACAAGTATTGTTAATGGTGATGTAAAGCATGTTGAACATTCAAATTTAACTATTTCAGAATGGCTTGATATTTGGTATGAAACCCATAAAACCGATTGGGAAATATCCACTCAGGTTCAACGAGAAGATGCAATTAAAAATCAGATGAAACCATTGCTTGGAAAATATAGACTGGCAGAATTGGATAAGACAACATACAAACGTGTTTATATTAATGCTTTGTTAAAAAAATACGCACCTAGCTCAGTCCAGTTATATCATCGGATATTTAAGATTGCCATTAATGCTGCTGTTGATAATGAAATTATCCCAAGGAATCGCTTCAACAGGATCACAATTGAAATGGATAAAAAAAGTGATAATTTTTTAACGGCTGTAGAATTAAAAAAGTTTCTTGCCGATGTAAAGAAGCTTGGAAATATTACAAACTACACTTTAATCTTACTACTCGCTTTTACTGGATTAAGAAAGGGAGAAGCTCTTGGTTTAAAGTGGAATAATATTGATGTTGAAACAAAAACCCTAACTGTAGAACGCACTAGGGATAATAGAGGAGCAAGAACACCAAAAACAAAAAATAGTTACCGAACTATATTAATTGACGATACTTTAATCGCTCAATTGAAAACATATAAGATATGGTGTAAAGAAACGATGTTATCTTTTGGAATTCCCTTTTCTAATGACGCCTTTGTTTTTATCTCATATCAAACTGGAAAGCCTATTTCAGAAAACCTGCTTGTATTTACGATGAATAAGATTATAGAAAAAACAGAGTGTAAACGAATAACTCCCCATGGTTTAAGACACACTCATGCAACTATATTAATTGGTCAGCGAATACCGGTCAAAGTGATCGCTGACCGCTTAGGTAATACCCCCCAAATGATTTTAGACATATACGGGCATTCCTTCAAAGACCTTGAAGAAGAATCAGTTTTAGCCTTTGAGCAAGCGTTGAGTATATAATTTGGGGGAGGTTTTGGGGGAGGTTTTTCAAATCTCCCTTCCAAATCCTAATGGTATTAGGGTTTAAAAACATGTTGTGTTTTACTATAATTATAAGTAAAGTAAAACCTCTTTTCAAAAGGACATCATAATTATTGATAGCTTTTTGAAAAGAAACGAAGCTTAAGGAGGCAATTATGTCTAAAGAGAGTTCATTTGATATTGTATCCAAGGTTGACTTTTCAGAAGTTACCAATGCTATTAGTATTGCCATGAAAGAGATTCAAACCCGCTATGATTTTAAAGGAAGCAAAAGCCACGTTTCTCTGGACAAAGAGGAGCTTGTACTAATTTCAGACGATGAGTATAAGCTTGGTCAGCTTAAAGATGTGCTATTAAGTAAAATGATTAGAAGAGGCATTCCAATAAAAAATTTAGATTATGGAAAAATTGAAGGGGCTTCAGGAGGAACAGTACGGCAAAGAGCCAAGATTGCCCAAGGAATCGATAAGGAAAATGCAAAGAAAATTAATACACTCATTAAAAACAGCGGTTTAAAAGTAAAAAGCCAAATACAAGATGATCAAATTCGAGTTACTGGAAAAAACCGTGACGATCTGCAACAGATCATTGCCGCTATTAAGGAAGCGAGCCTAACCGTAGAGGTGCAGTTTGTTAATTACCGTTAATAAAATCTATAGTAAAAGCCAAAGGAAGAAATTCCCTTTGGCTTTTACTATTTAACTATTCCTGGGACCGTTTCTTTTTAGATCTTCTCCATACAGCAATGATAAACGCAATAAAGGCACCCCACACAATAATAGTTGCGGTTACATAGGGAAGATTCATCCCAGATTTTTGGGATAATACATATATTTCAGCTTCTTCCCGATCAATAAAAATCTTATATTGATGATCATTGTTCTTTACAAGATCATTCGTTAATAAGCCTCTCAGCTCTTTATCATCAGCAAATTCATCTTCATTTATCGTAACATGACGAGATTCAGAACTATTGTTAATAACAATAACAGTCGTTTCATCATTATAAGTACGTTTGTAAGCAAGAACACCATTTTCCTCGGCAATCAGCTTCATCTCTCCCCTGGTTAGGCTAGGGAAATTATTACGTAGTTTTCCCAGATTTGTGATGTAATCAATTAAATCCTTATCTGTTCTGAAATCCATCTGTTTATGATTATCATGCCCTAAACCGCCATCCAAGGCTATTTCACTGCCATAATAAACGATAGGAATTCCCGGCGAAGTATAAAGATAGGTCAAAGCAAGCTTCCATCTTGGACCAGGATGCTGATTTTGTTCAACCATATCCCTCGTATACCGTACTAATTTATGGTCATCCATTAATGAGCCCATTAAATATGGGTTTTTGTAGGTTGACATCAATTCATCTTTGCGAGTTTTTAGTTCATTTAGTGGTTGATCAACTTGGTCAAAGGCTGGCCTTAATGTTTCGGTTAATGGAAAGTCCAGAAATCCATCAATTCCAGTTTCCTCATATTCAGAAATGAAATGAGGATCATTTGACCTTACTTCACCGAGTAAATAAAAATCCTTCTTTGCAGCTTTAGACTGTTGAACAAAATCAGTAAGGAATTTTTTTGAAACCCCATCGACTTCATCAAGGTAATACCCGTCTATATTCGTTTCATTAATCCACCATTTTGCAGCATCCAGCAAATAGCCCTGAACTTCTGGATTATCGTGATTCAAGCTAGGAAGTTCATTTAGCCACTCATTTCCCAGATCCTGCTGAATTGGTGATTGCTCGGTTTTAAACCAATCCTTCTTAGTAGGATCCTTTAGCCATTCATGTTTTGTGCCAACATGATTAATAGGGAAATCCATCATCACTTTCAAATTTCGTTTATGAATTTCTGTCACAAGCATTTTAAATTCATCGATAGTACCAAAATGCTCCTCAGTATTGTAAAAGTCTTTAACCCAATACCCATGATATCCGTTTTCTTCATTATCAAAAATTGGTGTCAGCCAAATAGCTGTAAAGCCCATATCCTTTATGTAATCGAGCTTTTTTATGATTCCTTGGAAATCACCGCCATGGAAGCTTTGCGGATCCTTTACATTCACATGATAATCATTTTTAAAATCCCCATTATCAAATCGATCCACCATTAAAAAGTAAACGGATTCATCTTGCCATTTTCGATCTTCTTTTTCAACTGCTCCTACAGGCTGAGCGTAAAAAAGAAGCAACGGAATTAAGATAAGAGTCCACACTCTTTTTACCATCTCCGCTCCTCCCCCCTCTTTAAACAAACAAGCTATTATGCAACTCCTATAGATTAGCCTTTTTTCCCTTGTGCAGTCAAATATTTGATGTGAAATTACCTAGTTTTCTGCGATTTATCCAAATGAAATTAGGTGTTTATCCATTTCATAAAACCGATTGTGAGAATATGCTTTTTATAGGGGAAACTTTTTTATCCATAATGAATGAAGAATTATTTAGATCTGGTTATAAAATGAGAGGAAACTGTCTAAAAAGATTGTTGAGGGAATCAGATGGAGGTTTATTATGAATAGACAGCAGCGAACGAAACTGATTGAATATCAAACACGTGCCTTTACCGAAGGATCTATTGAATATATTAATGATCAATGGGTTTTCTTTGATAAAGAAACGGATGAAGCATCATTATTGGAAGAATTCCTCCACCAGGAAGTAGAGATTTTTCGATTTAAACGCTGGAAAAAAGGGATATTATCTGAAGATGGGAAACTCGCAGTGGACAAAGAAATCCTTCTTTTGAAAGATCAAGACTCTGTAAGAATTAGAAAGCACCTTGTATTTTCATTAGAAAAATTACTAGAGGGAATGAATGATGATGCTTTTTTCCAATTTATCACAACATTAAATTCCTTGAGGTTCTCTATATATGATTGCATCTACTGCTATAATCAGCTCTCCTTCCTTGATCGAAATGAGAGAAAAAGCGGTGTTAATTTTATCGTATTTGACAACCAGGAACATATTTGCAGTGTACAGCATCATTTTAGTTACTTCGAAAAAATGAATGACCGCTTTGAATTTACATTAAATAGCGGAAAAAGAATGGTGATTGAGAAAATATCATCTTAACAAAGAAAAGTATAAGCGCCTTCGGAACATCAAAGGGCGAATGTTCCTGCGATGAATATTCGCTGATGCTTTCCTTTGTGGTCACCCCCGACAAGCACAAGACGAGCCTCTCGGAAAGGTGAGCTCTACCTTTCAGGATTGGCTTGTGACCTCGAGGTCGACAAAAACGCGACGTCCTCCCAAAAGCTTCACTTTTGGTCGTGCGATGATTACGCTTCCGAAGCTTTCCTTGTCCTGTCGCATTGTCGACACTAGTACGTCCTGTACGTTGGGGGTAGGCGCTGGAACTAGACATAAAAGGTGACTCCTAAGAGCCACCTTTTTGTTATGTTATTTCTACTTTTTCCTTTAATCCTTTTTCAAATTCAGTTATGTTTAGCGGTTTATGAATATAGAAGCCTTGAGCATAATGGCAATTTAATTCTTTCAGAAGTTCAATTTGTTCCTTCGTTTCGACTCCTTCAGCCACTACCTTCACTTCTAAGCCATGCCCCATTGTAATAATTGCCTTCACAATAGCAATATCATACGTATCCACGCGCAAATTATTTATGAATGAACGATCAATTTTTAAAGTGTTAATAGGCAAATCCTTTAGGTAGCTTAATGAAGAATAACCTGTTCCAAAGTCATCGATCGACACCTTAACTCCGAGTTTTTGAAGCTCCCTCATGATCGGAATACTATAATCAATATTCGTTAGCATTGTACTCTCTGTCAGCTCAAGTGTTAAATACTGAGGCTCTAGTTTGGATTCGCTTAAAGCTTGTTTTACATCATTCATAAAGCCTGGCTGCTGAAACTGGTATGCTGACACATTCACTGCAACTGATAACTGATTACTTCCAAGTGTTTGCCACTTTTTATTCTGCAAACAGGCTGTCCGTAGCACCCATCTTCCAATCTCTTGAATAATGCCCGTCTCTTCTGCAAGAGGGATAAAATCTGCTGGAGATACGAGACCAAGCTTTGGATGATTCCACCGAATAAGCGCTTCACTGCCAAAGATTTTCCCGGATTCTAAATCGATTAACGGCTGAAACATTAGATAGAATTCATTTTTCTGCAAAGCTTTACGTAAGTAGCTCTCGAGCTCGAGTCTATTCAGCGCCTGCTCATTCATTTCAGTCGAGAAAAAGGTAATTTGATTTCCACCCTTGTCTTTTGAACGATTTGTCGCAATATCGGCATTTTTCAGAAGCTCATGTTCATCTGTACCATCCTCTGGATAAAAACTGACCCCAATACTTGCGGTAACAAAGAATTCTTGATTTTCATGGTGAACTGGTTTTGAAATTTCCAATAAAATAGATTTCGCTGCTTTCATTACCTCTTCTACTTGCGCTTCCTTTGTGAGTATGACTGTAAACTTATCTCCGCCAAATCTCCCAATGTATGATCCGCTCGGGAGAACTTTTTCAATTCGAAAAGCTATATCTTTTAAAATCATATCTCCCGCAAAATGTCCAAGGCTATCATTGATTAACTTAAAACGATCAATGTCGATAGAAAGAACGGAAAGCATGCGCTTTTTCCTTTTTGCCCGCTGAAGCATTTGTTCAAGCTGCTCAGTAAATCTCATTCGATTTGGAAGTCCTGTATCATGGTCAAAATTCGCTAGTTCTGTAATCTTTTCTTCGATCTTTTTTTGCTCTGTCATGTTTTTTCCAATAACATATATTCCGACACATTCGCCATTAACTGTAATGGGAATATTTTTAAATTGAAATAAATTCATTTCCCCTGATTTGGATATGAGAGTAGCATTATAGTATTGTTCTTTGCCCTTTATCGCTCTGAAAAAGTGCATTCTTACCTTTGGAATGTCCTCGCTTAATACAATTTTAAAAGATGATGCACCCGTTATCTCATCATGACGATAGCCAAACATGTCGTCAAATGAAGGATTCACATTTGTAAAGTGTCCTTGTAAATCAGTTGAATAAACAATATCTGTATGATTATTAAAAAGAGATTGATGGTATTGCTCAGAAATAGTCAAGCTTTCATGCAATTGCTGAAAATCTTCTTGCGAGGATTCCATCAAACGTGTAAGTGATGCTAAGGTTTTCAACTGTTCAGGCATCGAATATTTAAATGAAAGACCACGATTCTCCCGCTTTTCAAGCGATTGTTCTGACAGGGATAAGTACGTAAGAGATTGGCCTCCAAGCTGGGCCTTTCCTTCGTTTCCCGCTATTACCTCCCCATTTGAGAAGAAACCATTAGCTGGAGCAATACTCTGAAGCATCATTAGTTCTTTTTCTGAAAAATCTCGGGCAAACCGTTTTCTCGACAAGCTATTGTAGACAAAAATAGTTTCTACCGTTTTTTTTGCTAATTGCCTAAACCCCTGTAATGTTTGATCAATAGTTGCTTCTATATTTGGGAAGGAGAAAGTAAGTTTATCTCCTTCGGATACATTCCTGCTGACACGAATGGCCCCATTTTTCAAAATATCCATTATAAATAAAGAGACTTTCCCATCTTTTTGACTAATCATGAAAGGGAATTCAAATCTTGAATTAGAAATATCTTTAATAAAGCCTTCGCCCAAATAATGTTTTAAGATTTGCAAAGGTTTTTTCTTATCTAATGAATAGACAATATCACCATTCGACTTCGTAACGGTAAAAGCCTTTCCAACTTCCTGCCATTCAAAATGGCTTTGAACCTGTGCAAAAAGCTGTTTGCTTCGAAGAGCTACTCCTGCAACTCCCTGGCTCGTCAAATCCTCTCCCGCTATTGAAAAGGAATCTGAATTCGCGCCTGTATTTCCTGCAAGACCGCCTGACACGATAAGCTGCGGATTACCATCAAGGATCCCTTCTAATAGTGATTGAGAATCGATTTTATCTCCAACAGGAAAAATAATCAGTACTTTCGTATCAAAATCGATAATTTGCTCAGCTAACCTTTTTCCCATGTCATAACTGTTTTCAAAAGATTCCTGATGAAGCAAAGTAGACTTTACTTCTGTTTTATCAAATACAGTAAAAGAAAGAATCGTCTTATTTTCTGTGATATTTCCTTCAAAAATCTCACCTGATGCTGAACACCCAATAACTGCAGCAAGAGGCACCATTTTTTTTATGATGCTTTGCAAGTTAAATAGAGAATCCCTGTCTTCTATCCCTGAAAAAACTTGAACAAGGAGGCTAGGGTATTCTTTTAGTTCATGCATATCTATAAAGCTATTTAATTGATGTTCATCTTCATAAATACATGTTATTGTTTTCGCCATAGCTCCACCACTAATTCTGTTACATATTTATATGATAAAAATACCATAAAAACCGAAATGTTGATATGTCTAAAAAAAGAAAAAGCTGCCTTTTTAGCAGCTTTTTACTAGAAAATTGACAATTTTTATCAAAAATTGTTTTACATGAGGAAAGTTAATGGAAGTTTAACAAATCCTAAATAAAGAACGAGGATAAAAGTTACAAGGAACAATAACCAAAACAGTGTAGTTTTCTTTCCCTTAACCGAACGGACAATAATCATTTCCATCATACCGATTACTACAATTCCAAGTAATGACTTTAAGATATAAAGCGAACTGATGTTAATTTTACTTAATATTACTACACCTGTAATAATAATTAATAAATAGAAAAGCCTTAATATCATTTGAACTACTTTCAAGGCTCTAGCTTTTCCGCTCTTATGTAATCCTAAAGCTACAAAGAATAATACAAGTGCTAAAACCCATGTTGTTATGTGTGCGTGAATCATCGTATGGCCCCCTTATCTAAAATCGATACAATCATATCATATTTGGAGAAAAAAATGTAATTCACACTATTATCATAGGAGAAATACCATTCAATTGTCCAGCCAAATATTTCTAGGCACAATCTGTATATAGGCACATAGGATATAAAGAGAAATTAGTGTAAAGGATGTCAAAGATGCCAGCTATCGTTGGAGTCGTTCAGGTCGTTTCTATTGGGAGCAGCGGAGTATTTCATATCGGAGATGTTTATAAGATCATGCCACTAGCCAATGCGAAAACATTTTCTGGTGCAGGTTCCTTTAACACAGGTGATGGTCTAACTATTTATAATCAACAGAGCAGTACGAACACCTATGATTCAGACAGTTTGGATCAAGGAATTTTATTAAATGTTTAATAGTAGGGTGAAGAGAATGAACTTCTACATTAATCAATCCATTCATATTAATTTCATAAAGATCGGCGGTATTACTAACTCCTCAGTATTGCAGATAGGCAGTGCTGGCATTATTAAACCCGCTTCCTATCTATATAATACAGGAGGATTTACAGGGCCTGCTCCTCATCACCTCCTGCCTGGGGTAGGTGTTATTAGCGGAGAACCAACACTAGAAGCACCTGCAGTGCCTTTACATTCTGCAGGAAGATAATGTGTGGCAATGATGTTCCGAAAAAAGTGAGGTGGTATGGATGGATCAGACATTATACTCTTACCTGCAAAAAATGCATATTTTTATAGAAGCACAAGAAAAAAGAATTATTTACCTAGAAAAAAAGGTAAGAGAATTAGAGAAACAGACGCAGGAATTGAAGACACGACCACCAATAACTGTAGATAGAATTGAATATAAATTCGACCAATTGAAGGTTGAATCATTAGACGGAACATTAAATATTGGATTAAATCCATCCGAACTTCAGGAAATTGAGGATTTTGCCATTAATAATAAGGGGATTCAGACTCCCTTTCAGCCAAAAGCCCATTTCCAAAGATCAATGGAAATCGAGGATGAAATCAATAAATTTTTGGAAAATGAATTACAGAGCGTAATTGAGGAAACAGCCCTTTCACTAAATAAATCTGTAGATGAATCATATATTTTATTCATTAAGGAAGATATAAAAAAGCAACTGCCTAACCGCATTGATTACCATCTTAAGCAACAACTTGCTGCAACAAATAGGGAACAAGGTACAGTACCTGATTTCAATGAAGAAATATTGGTGAAGTTAAAGAAAGAAATTAAAAACGGGGTTCACACCTTTATCAGCCATTTGCCAGAACCAGAGAAAGGAATGGAAACGAATGAATTTTGAAGTGTATAACCGAGATATTTGCGTTGGTAATATTCGAGTTATCGGGGTAGCAAGCTCTTCACTCTTAATGGTAGGAGACACGCAAACAATCCAGCTTGCTTCTGTTTTTGATACGCCTCCTGAATCGTTAATAGTCGGACCATTTGTTCCATTAGCACCGAAGTGATGAGCCATGCTTAGCAGAACCTCAATTGTTGATCAGTTTAAGGCAGATACTCTTATCTTTTCATCTGTTATTGAAATTGGCGATTCAACCTATGTTCATGGATTTTCCCGTGCCCTAGCCGTGCATCGTGAAGCAGATACCTTTTTTGGAAATGAGGGGAATTTCTTATCTTTCAAAGCTTTCACGATAAGCGTTCCCCTCGTCCCCATTGAAGAAGTCATATCTATGCAAACCATGCATTTAAACCCTGCCATTAAGGTTAATAATATTGATATTAATGGGATATCTACATCTTCCGTTGTCCATATCGGCAGCAGCAAGCATATTTCTATGGAAGCAAGAGTTAAGCATATCCGGCAGTTGCTACAGCTTGAATGAAGAGCAAGATGGGAAAATAAAAAAATTGTAAAAGGAAGAGTTCATATGCCAGCCATTGTTGGTCCAGTACAAATTATGAATGTTGATGGCGGTATTGTACAATTTGGAGATGCTCTAAATGTATCGCCTAAAACTAGTGTGAAAACCTATTCTGGCCAAGGTGCATTAAATACCGGCGCATTGATTATTACGAACAATGGTATAAGTGGTACCAATGTCCTTGATACAAACTTAATTGACCAGCCTATTATAGGGAATAATTAAGAAAAGCGGCCGGATAAGGACTCACATCCTTATCCGGTCGCTTCTATAATTTAATAATATGTGCTCCATCAAAAAAGAATAAGTATCTCTCTTGAATGTCTCTTTTTAATATTTGTTCCAAAGCTCTTGCATACATATTAATTTGAACTCGGTAACGGTCCTCCAGTACCGTTTTTGCTTCGTCAATTCCGCCTTTAAAACGGCCGGTAATTTGATCGGTTTTATAGTCAACTAATACGAAGCCGTGTTCATCTTCAAAAAGACAGTCAATGATCCCTTGGATTAACACAGCCTCCTCTTCACCCTTCCATTCCGGATATATATCGCTTGCAGGCAAAGAAATACTGAAAGGAATTTCTCGGTTAATCTCTCTAGCCTGCATCATTCTTTTCCCTAGCTCAGTATGGAAAAACTGCTCAATTAATGAAGGGTCAATGGCTCTAAGCTGCTCTTCTGTCAGCAATTCTTTCTGGACCATTTCATCCATTTTAGCTGCAATTGATTTTACAGTGACCTGTTCTTTAAAGCTAATGTGCTGCATGACCATATGCATGGCAGTTCCCCGCTCTGCTGGAGATAATGACTTTTCTTGCATAAATTGTGGCCGGTTAAATAAAGGCTTTTTGATTGGATGAATGATTTCTAGCCCACTATCTTCTTGGGAAAATATTTCCTTTTGTCTTTTCACTTCAGAAACTGACTGCTTAGAACGATTCTTGGAAGCTTCTAAATGTGAATATTTCCATGATAACTGGTCCTCAACCATACTATTAAATGGCGATTGTACCGGCACTGCTTCACCTGAGAATACCATTTGCAAATAAGTGTCTTTTTCCGTTTCTATCACTTCAACAAGGTTTGCAACCTCTTCACTGTTAATAATCTGAACATTCCATGTTGAAGGATGGTCGGTAATGTCACTGGAAATAAGCGGGCTTACGCTGCTTTCATAATCTCTATGCCTCACTAGTGCTGGACCAACCCAATCAAGAAAGCTTGTCGCAGATGCACGATCAAATTCATTTAAAAGCCAATTTGGATTTTCGGCAGATTGCAGCCATTGGTTTACCTTTTTCTCAGCCTTTTTTACTGAAGATACTAAGTAAAGCTTTTCCTTTGCCCTCGTTAAAGCTACATATAGAACGCGCATTTCTTCCGAAAGCATTTCCATCTTCTTTTTCCTTTTAAAAGCAATTTGTGGAAGAGATGGATACGATATTCGTTTTTCAGCATTTACGTATTTTGCTGCAAATCCGTAATCCTTATCAAGCATATAGGCTTTTTTCAAGTCCATCGTATTAAAATTCCGTCCAAGCCCAGCTATAAATACGAAAGGAAACTCAAGCCCCTTGCTGCTATGAATCGTCATCAGGCGAACAACATCCTCCTGTTCTCCTAAGGCACGTGCAGCACCGAGATCATCTCCTCTATCCCGCATGCGTTCTATAAATCTTAAAAACCTGAATAATCCTCTAAACGATGTAGCTTCATATTGCCGTGCACGATCATAAAATGCCCGAAGATTCGCCTGTCTTTGTTTCCCGCCAGGCATTCCGCCTACGAAATCATAAAACCTCGTTTCTCTATATAACTGCCAGATGAGTTCAGATAGAGAGCCTTGCCTTGCCATTACGCGCCAATCCATTAGCTGATCAAAGAATGGCCGGACTTTTTCATACAATGATTCATGATCAATTGCAGGCCTGTTCTTACAAAATGAAGCCATTGCCTCATAAAACGAAGCCTTCTTATGCTGAATTCTTATTTGGGACAGGTCTTCCTCAGTCAAGCCGACAATAGGGGACCTTAATACAGCTGCAAGTGGGATATCCTGATACGGATTGTCAATTATTTTTAATAGTGACATCATGATGGATACTTCAGTGGCCTCGAAATAACCCGTTGATAAATTTGCATATACAGGAATTCCCTGTTGCTTAAATTCCTCCATGATCTGAGGCGCCCATGTCATCGAGCGCAGCAAAATGACGATATCCCGATACTGAGCCGGACGCCCTGATTTGGTTTTTGGATTGTATACGCCCTTCCGCTCAGAAATGATTTCTTTAATTTTTGCCGCCATAAATCTCGCTTCCAGCTGGGACTGGGCAAGCTCTTCTGCGTCAAACCCTTCCTGCTCTTTGTCCTGCGGCTCTTCCTCTTCCGTCCCTTCTAAATCGATAACCGTTAATTCAATTGGGTAGGAGTCATCTTCTGGATATGGAGCACCTGCTTTCAGCTCCGCGGCTTCGTCATATTCAATTTCACCAACAGAAACGCCCATAATTTGTTTAAAAATATAGTTCGTTCCGTGCAGCACTTCTTTACGGCTTCTAAAGTTTCTGGCAAGATCAATTCTTAAGCCAGCTTCTTCTCCATTTTTCTCAAACCTGTTGTACTTGCTTAAGAATAGATTCGGTTCTGCAAGCCGGAAACGGTAAATAGATTGCTTCACATCCCCCACCATAAAAAGGTTTCCCGAATGCTCTGAGTCTAGGGTCACTAGCTGAAGTATCGCTTCCTGGACCATATTCACATCCTGATACTCATCAACAAGAACTTCCTTAAACTGATTTCTGCAGGCAACGGCTGCATCTGAAGGTGTTAAAATTCCATCGTCACTCTTTTCAGAAAGTATATATAAACAGAAATGCTCAAGATCAGCAAAATCCACTAAACCTTTTTCTGTCTTTATTTGATTAAACCGACTGGAAAATTCCTTCACAATATAGACGAGTGTCTCAATATGTTGCTTCATTTCCTTCATATCTCGCAGAAAGCTTTCTGGCTTGCGGGCAAAAAGCTCATCCTGAAGATCTTGAATGATTTTTTTGGCCTTATCTCTCAGCTTCTTGGCCTTTTCAATTAATTCGCTATCATACTCATCGCCCTTGCAATTTTTTGCTCTGCCAAATGACCAAGATTGCATCGCCTCGTAAAGCGTTTCCCAGGAGTCTTTTTTAGCTTCCATTAGTGTATGGACAACATGAAGGTCGTCAACAAAGTTTTCTGCTCTTGGTGCAGGGCCTCCAGGCAGCTTTGTTAGCTCAAGCCCATATTCAAGAAGCTGCTTTGCCCCTTTCAGCTGAAGTTCCATATCCTGTAATAGGGACTGTACAAAAGGCATCTGTTCGATTTCACTATTTTCATCAACGTTATACATTTCGATGATGGAATCAAGGTAATCATCAGGTGAAGGATTTGAGCGTGCAAAATCATATATATCCCTGATAATATCTTGTAAGGCAGTGTCGCTTCTATCATTCGTAAAAGTATCAACAAGAGCATAAAACGGATCGTTGCCTTCTTTTCCATACTCCTCTTCGAAAAGATCTTCAAGCACTTCATCTCTTAAAAGCTGTGCCTCTGTATCGTCAGCAATTCGAAAGCTAGGATCAATATCGAGCAAATAGTAATATTTTCTGACCATTTCCAAACAAAAAGAGTGAAGTGTAGAGATTGATGCTTTATTTAAGAGGCTCAGCTGCTTTCGTAAATGGGCAGATTTAGGATTTGCATTAATCGCTTTATCAAGGGCTTCTCCAATCCGGTGTCTCATTTCTGCTGCCGAGGCATTCGTAAATGTCACAACTAGCAGCTCATCCACATTGATTGAATCTTCCTCAGATACAATTTTATTAATGATTCTTTCAACAAGGACAGCCGTTTTCCCGGAACCTGCTGCTGCTGCAACAAGAATGTCCTGGCCCTTTGCCATAATCGCTTTCCATTGATCATCGGTCCATGTAACATTCGCTGGCTTAGCTGGAATAGTTAATTTCATCCTTCCCTACCTCCTTTCGAATACTAGCAAGCACTTCATCTTTCGGCTGAGAAACTAGCTTACGGTATTCATTTGCTCCTAGTGACTCATCGAATTGGCATACAGGCTTAAAGGAACAAAATGTACAAGGTGTTTTATCCTTCATTTTATAAGGAGAAATGTCCACTTTTCCTTCTGTAATTTGATTTCCTGTCTTTGTATACATTTTACGGACATACTGACGGAGATGATCAAATTCTTGCTTGCTTGCGATTTTGGAGCGTTTAGACAGCGTGCCGTCCTTCTTAAAGCCTGCAGAAATGATGGACGAGTCACCGTTATCTAAAGTCTGATCCATTAGCTTAATTACATTTTCTTCCCCTAATATGAGGCCATTCATTTTAAACTTTTTAAATATCTCCTGCTCAATATCATCTAATGTGAGCATTTTTGAAGTGCTGATCATAGGATTGTGGACATGGAAATATAAAATCCCTGCTGGACTAGCTTCAGTCCCAATCAATGTATGAGAATGGGAGATAATAATATCTAAGTAAGTCAACATCTGCAGGGCTAAGCCATAGTAGACTTCATTAACGTTTATATCCTTCGAACTCGATTTGTAGTCTATGACTCTTAAAAATACACCATCCTTGTCCATTGCTTTATCCACACGGTCGATCCTGCCAATTAGCTCCATTTTCGAGCCATTTTTTAGCGGGAATGTAAGAGGAGGCAGATCCCCCTTAGGTCCAAAGCCGAGTTCAAGACCTATTGGTGAAAATCCGCTCATCTTTGCATGCTCACTTAATACATAAGAGGCACGGCTAATAATTTGCTCCAGCTTCCTTTTAATATAATAATGACGATTGGAGCTGAGCAGGATTTCATTTTGTAATTTTGGAGCGAGCATTTCGACCGCCTCTTGCGCTAGGATTTCACATTGCTGTCTAGTTAAATCAGTCCAGGAAAGCTTGTTGCTCATTACGGTTTCGGCGATGTATTTTAACGCAGCATGAAATAATTCCCCGATATCGGGAGCTTCAAGACGGAATACTTGACGTTCTCTTAGCTTTAATCCATGCTGGGCAAAATGTGAAAAAGGACATCCGTGAAATAGCTCCATTCTTGAAACACTTGCTTGAATGACATCTCCATATAAATCCTTGCTCAATTCTTCTCCTAATGGCTTTGTATGATTCTCGAAATTTAAACTTGATAAAACTTTAAGAGCCTGACCTCTCCATTGTTCATGTTGTAAGAAATAATTATAAATATCCCACCAGAAATCATAAATCGGATAATTTCTTTTCTTTAGCTGCATTTGGGATGTTAAATAAGCTAAGGACGTGTGCAGATTTGCTGCATACTCCAGCTGTTCTATTTCCGGCAGCTCTGCAGGATCTGATAAATAATCATGGTGGACGCAATCAGGCAATAAATCTGTTAATCTTTTTATATAGGAAGACGGGAGCAATGCTTTTCCTTCCTCATTGGCAAGCGGATAGCTGATAAATAGCCAATCAGAAGGTGTGGCAAATGCTTTATAGGCTATAAATTCTTCATCTAGCAGCCGTGTTTTGCTGGCAGGAGCAATTTTTAATCCGTTAACAAGGAGCTGTTCCCGATCACTGTCAGCTAACAGCCCATCCTCAGAAAATTTAGCTGGAAAAACACCATCATTCATTCCGATGATAAAGGCTGCTTTAATATCAGAAAGACGCGACATGTCCAAATCAGCAGCCATAACCTGATCCAATGCTGGCGGGATTAGGGTAAAACGAAGAGACTCCATTCCAGCTTCAAGGATGGAAGCAAACTGCTTCAATGTAGGTTCCTCTTCCCCGAGCATTTCTACATATTGGTCAAGCAGCTCCATAATGGCATTCCAAGACTGCTCGTGTTCACGGGATTTCACTAGATTGCCCTTCTCATCTTCTTCAAGCTTCCAGCGCTCCATTTTAGCCGGAACGTCTAATTCTTCGAGGTATAAATAGACAGCTTCACAGTATTGCCGCCCCGAATGAGCTTTCTTTAAGCGGCGTGATAGTCTGAGGATTGGACCCGTTATTATATCTCTTAGATCATTTAGCTCCTGCTCGATTTCTTTTTCTGCATCCGTTTGTGCAAAGCTTTCAAACTCTAGCCCTCTAATTCTTCGATAAATCCATCTTTTCTTGTTCGTCCATTTATCTCCTTGAATGCCATAGGCTAAGCAATAGTTCTCAAGCCTGTCCATTTGTTCCCGTAAATGTTGAGCATTTACTTTTGCCGGAAATAATAATTCTGTTTTTACTGCTCTAAAAATCGGCTCATATCTCCAATTTCCGTTTATCACTTCAAGAGTGGAACGTATTAACTCAACAAGCGGATGATGCAGCATCGTTCTTTTTTGATCGATAAAATAAGGTATTTGATAATCATGTAAGATCGTTCCGATGATATCAAAATAATCCTGGCCATTTCTTGATAATATGGCAATATCACGATATCGAAGCCCTTCTAGTCGCACAAGCTGATTTATTTTTCTGGCAATGCCTTCAATCTCTGCCCTGCGATTTGCTGCATGGCCTATATGAACAGCTGTCTCCCCTTTATATCCTTCCGCTGGGCGTGATTCGAACTTTTCTTCAAGATGCTTTAAAGATTGCTTTTCCCATCTATTCTGGCCGTTTAAGATTACTTCTTCTACTTGAAGTCCGTTTCGTGCAGCGATTTCATAAATAGTCTGGCAAGTTTCGCCTGTCATTCTAAAGAGATGCAGTTCATTAGGTGGGTTGTGCTTAAATGGCTGATCTAGGGTTAAAGCGATCGTTACTTTCTTACAATGTTTTATCAACTGCTCAACAATCATAAATTCTTGGGGTGTAAAGCTATAAAACCCATCAATATAGACTTCTGCTCTCTGTAAATATTCAGACTGTGCCGCTTTTTCCGCTAAGAGTCGAAAATAATCCTCGGAATCTACATATTTATCAATAAGTGATTCTTCAAAGCTTCTGTAAATGAGCTCAAGGTCGTGAAGTTTATCGTGGAGAGCCTTATTTGTTTTATCCCCTTGTGTTAGTTGACCTTGTTTCTCTGCAAGCTCTTCAGGTTGAACACAATATCTTTTAAATTCCGTCATCATTTGTTCTATTTGCTGAATAAATCCATTTTTATCGGCAGCACGCTGAAAAAGCTTTAGACTATCCTTTTTCTCGTCAATGATTTTTCGAATTAACATATTAATCCCGACACTGTTTAAATGATAGCGGCCAATACCGCCTGTTTCCTGAAGTATTTTCCAGGCAAGGCGAGTGAAGGAATATACTTGACTGCGGATCATACCGCCAAGTCCCGGTGTTGAAATTAATTTATATTCTGATAGAAATGTCATTTGCTCAGGGACTAAGTAAATAAGTGGCGGCTCCCCAATTGGATCCCTTTTTAATTCAGCCCTTATTTCATTTAAACAATAGTCTGTTTTTCCACTCCCTGAGCGGCCAATTAATAAACGAACGGACATAGATAGCCTCTCTTCCTTTCGACATTACGTTCCATATTCTATTAAATATTTTAACATATAGGAGAGCATTTGTTTGGATTGACCGAAGTTAAATTAATGGTAAATAAAATGCCGAAAAATACAAAAAGCGCGACTGATGATCGCGCTGCTAACAATCTTTCACTATGGAATTTTCAATCCCAATCCGCTTTAATTCTTTTTTATCCACTTTACCGACAGGCGTTTTGGGCATTTCCTTTAAGACAAAAATGTTTCTTGGGATTTTATATTTGCCTAATTTGGTACGGCAATAGATTCTAATTTCCTCATCTGTAATAACAGCCTTGTCTTTGAGAGTGAGGAAGGCAGAAACTGCTTCCCCCCATTTTCGATCAGGAAGCCCAATAACTGCAGCTTCATTGACTTCTGGATGTGCAGATAACCATTGCTCAACCTCTAGGGGATATACATTTTCTCCCCCTGTTATAATTATTTCTTTCTTCCTGCCTACTATATAGAAAAATCCATCTGAATCTTTTCTCGCTATATCGCCTGTATAAAGCCAGCCATCCTTAACGGTTTCCTTTGTTGCTTTTTCATTGTTCCAATAATGACTGAAGGCGTGCTTTCCCTTTATCAGTACCTCTCCGACCTCATCGATATTTGCTTCTGACCCATCTTCTTTAGCAAGCATGATTTCATTGAAAATCATTGGCCTTCCTACTGACCCCTTTTTTACGACTGCTTGATCAGTTGTAATAAAAAAATTATTCGGACCGGCCTCTGATAATCCGTAGCCTTCTTTAAATGGAAGTCCTTTTTGTTTGAACTTTTCATAGATTTCCAACGGGCAAGGTGCCCCTCCAGAAAGAAATACTTTTGTATAGGGAAAGCTGGTTTTTGTAAATTCAGGTGATTCCGTTATCATATGGTACATGGTCGGTACAAACAAAACGATTGTGCATTTATACAAATTTAAGAACTGTATCGCTTTTACAGGTTCAAAATAATCAGCAATAACTACTGTCCCGCCAATCATTAGTAAAGGAATTGAAAGAGCGTTCAATCCTCCAGTATGGAATAGTGGCAAATACGTAAGGGTTTTATCTCTGTTCGTCAAATTCCAGCTTATAATGGTATTCATAGCATTCCATAAAATAGATTGATGTGAAAGAACAACCCCCTTTGGATTCCCTGTTGTCCCTCCCGTATAGATAATGACTAAAGGATCTGTTTCGCTTAAATGACTTTCAATCCTATCTACTCTATCTCCAGTTGCTAACTCTTCATACTGCTCGCTATTGATTTGCATCAATTGAGTTCCATCCATGCAATTGCCCTTCAGCAGTTCTGTAAAATCGCTATGACAGCCAATGATTTTAGGATTACAATCGTTAAGTATATATTTAATCTCTTCACCAGATAATCGCCAATTGACCGGTACAAATACTGCTCCAAGCTTACCGCAAGCAAACAAAAAATCAAAATAACTTATATGATTAGGTGATAGTAAAGCTACCCGATCGCCCTTTTTCACCCCTTGATGATTCAGCCAACAGGCTATTGCTTGGGCACGCTTATTTACTTCATCATATGTCCGCTTCAGATTCGTATCGGCTTCAATGATGGCAACAGAAGCCGGTGATAATCTCGCTCTATTCTCCAGCCAATCGAGTTCCCACCCCACTATAATCTCTCCTTCAATCAAGATACCATTATATTAAAGAAAGAGAGTTACATAGAAGTTACATCATAATCCCGCCATCTACATGAAGAACCGTACCATTAACATAATCCGATTCATTAGAGGCTAAGAATAAATAAGCGTTGGCAATATCCTCGGGACTTCCGAGATGCCCTAGCGGTATCATCATTTTCATTTGTCCGATCACCTTTTCTGGGACCTTAGCCGTCATACCGGTGTCAATAAACCCTGGGGCTACTGCGTTAACATTAATCCCTTTACGACCAAGCTCCTTTGCCCACGTTTTTGTCATCCCGACTACTCCCGCTTTAGTCGCAGCATAATTTGTTTGGCCAATATTGCCATATACACCTGAAACAGATGAAGTATTAATGATTTTCCCTTTTCCTTGTTCAATCATGAAAGGCAGTACTGCTTGTGTACAATGGAAAACCCCTGTTAAATTCACATCAAGAACAGACTGAAAATCTTCTGCAGACAGCTTTGATAGCATGCCATCTCTTGTAATCCCTGCATTATTGATTAAAATATCTATTTTGCCGAAAGTATTTTTCACAGCTGCAACCATTTGATCGATGCTTTCTCGGTCCGCCACATTTACCTGAAAAAACTGAACATGATATCCTTGCTCCTTCAGCTCTCTAGCTCTTTCGGCTCCTAAATCTGCATCAAAATCAGCGAGTACTACAGCTGCGCCTTCCCTTGCAAAAATTTGTGCGGCAGCAAGTCCAATTCCATTGGCAGCCCCAGTAATAATGGCGACCTTATCTTTAAGTCTCATGTTTTCAACTCCTTCATCTATCTAAAAATTCCGACATCACTTGAAGCAACTGCTCCCAATCATCGATCAGCGGGGAATGACCGCAATCCTTTAATTCTACAAAGCTTGCATTCTCCCCAATATCCTCCATGATTTCTTCATTCATTTGTCTCGTGATCACTAAATCCCTGTCACCTAAGAGGACGAGTGTTGGTATTTTGATTTTCCCTGCATCCCCTGTTCCTTCTATTAATCCATTAAATGTCTGACTAATATTAAACGTATTCAAGGCATGGAGAATTTCAGCATAATTTCTTTGGGTAAGCATATCATCTATATACTCTTCGTAGCGTTCTGGTTCAGGTTTGTTTTTTGTATAAATAACAGCATCATAAATCATTCTTAATAATTCACGATTTCTCGTTGCGTATGCTTGCTCGGTAGTGATGACTTTTGCTTTCTCGCTCTTTGTCTGGGCATAAGTTTCAACACGCCGATTTAAGTCAGGCACCCCCTTTTCATCTGATTCATATAGTGGATATCCCCTTGTGGAACCTGATGCTAGCAAGATCATTTTATCGCACATTTCGGGATGGTCGGCAACGTATTGCATACTAACAGTGCCTCCCGTAGACCATCCGATTATTGAAAAATCCTTCAATTCAATTGCCTTCGTAAAATGGTCAATATCATCGGCTAGCTCTTTAATTGAATAGATCGGATTTTGATAGCTTGATAGTCCAAAGCCTCTCTGATCGATTGCATAAAGCTTGTATTTAGGATCCATGTTTTCAAGAACAACATCCCAATGCTTTGAGGAATTCATATTGCCGTGGACAAGCAGAACTTTTTTAGTTCCACCTAATCTTTCACGATAGAAAATCGTTTCCCCATTCGGCAGACTTACGTTTTTTATCATTATTTCTGTCACTTCTGAATCACTCTCCCCATCTAATTGTAGAAGCTCCCCAAGCATAGCCAATACCAGCACTGACTAGCACAATGACATCACCGTTTTTCAATTTCCCAGATCTTTCAGCAAGCTCTAAAGATAAAATTTGATCAATTTGACCTATATGCCCATATTCCTCTAAATAGATTGAATCTTCTTCAGTTAATCCTAACTCCTTTAAAACATAATCATGAGCAGACTTCTTCATATGAAGCATCCCGATATAGGAAATATCCTTCTCCTTGTATCCGCTTTTCCGGACAGATTCACGAATAACATGCAGGAAGTTCTTCATCGATTTTTTTTCGAGGCGCTCTCTCATGCCAGCAGGATCAAGAACATCAAGTTTATATTTCCCTTCCTCTAACGCTTCCCTTGTCAGCGGATTTTTCGTCCCGCCTGCCACAACGACAACATCCTCGGAAAAAGAACCGTCTGTCAGCAGCTCCGTCTCCAATAATAAATTCCTCTTGCAGTCTTTTTGTAAAATAATCGCCCCTCCGCCTGCCCCAAGATTATACATAAATCTTGTCCGAGGGTTATGGTAATCAATAAAATCCCCATTCCGATAACCGCCGGCTAAAAGAACAGTATTGATTGCCGGATCTGCGATCATCATATTTTTTGCTACCTTTAGCGCCATGACGGTCGTTCCACAGCGAAGTGCCACATCGAAAGCATAGGCATTTAACGCACCAATTTCCTCCTGCAGCTTAATACCTGCTGTCCAAAGCGGATATTCCTTATATTCCTCGCCAATGTAGATGACGAGATCAATAGTTAATGGATCTAAATTCGCTTTTTTAATCGCTTTTTCTGCAGCTCTAATTCCCATTAGACATGTGTGATCTTCCGGTCCAGGAATGGTCTTCCTTTTTATCCCCATTTTACCTTCAACAATCTCTTGCGGAATTCCTGCCATCAATGCAATTTCTTCACCAGTTATATATTCTTCGGGCAGATAGATTCCAGTACTAAGAATGCCGATATTCACGTTCTCACCTCATTCCTCATTATCTCGTACCGGTGCCCCCGCTTTTCTATTAATCCCCAATAATATTTTTCATGAAATTCATCGCATCTTCGATTGATTCGAATAGTATTTCTATATCCTCTTGAACATGGGATACTTTAATGCGCCATTTTTTCTTTCCGGTATGTTCATCAATGTCTGCTAAATGAAAGCGGACGATGAAAGAGGCAATTTGTTTCTGCTCCATCCTGCTCCCCCTAACTGGCAATTTTCTCTTCTTCTTTACTCTCCTCTTTCTTCTTTCGCGTTAGTTTCAGCTTTTTTAACGTTCCTACAATCCCCATAGGGAAGAACATAACGGCCAAAATATAAATAATCCCGAAGAAGATGATCCAGCGTTCAAAGATCCAGTGGACCTTTGCCAATTCAGTTAGCCAGTGATGGGCAAATTCTATTAGTCCAGCCCCAATGATCGCACCGACTAACGTTCCCACTCCTCCAATTATAGTCATGAGCAATGCATCAAGTGTTATATCCATTGTAAACACACTCGTATTAACAAATCGCAGTGACATAGAATAGAGAAGACCAGCCATTCCCGCTATTACCCCCGATATGACACTCGCAATGACCTTATAATGGAGGATGCTGTAGCCGAGGGATTCTGTTCTTTGTTCATTTTCCCGAATGGCCTGCAGGACTCTTCCTAAAGGGGAATTCGTGAATCTTTTAAGAATCGCAAATACCAAAATCATCATGACAAGACAAATGAGATAAAAATCGGTCCGGTCTTTAAATAATTCTGGAATTCGAAAGGTAAAGCCGTCATTGCCATACGTAACCGTTCGCCACTTTTCAGCCAAAACGAGGAAAAGCCCCGAGAATGCAAGTGTTAACATCGCATAGAAATGACTTTTTAGCCTTAAAGTTAGCAGTCCCAGTATCAAGCTCACAATGGATGTTAAAATAATCGTTACTAAAACAGCTAATAAAAGATACGGAATAGTTGGATCAAACCGTTTCATAAAGACGCCTATTGTGTAAGCGCCAATTCCAAAAAACATGGCATGACCGAAGGAAACAATTCCGGTAAAGCCTAGTAAAATATCATAGCTCATCGCAAAAATCGCAAATATAAACACTTGTGTCAGCAAAATTAACAGTGTTCTAGATTCATAGACAAATGGCAAAGCAAGGAGAAATATTGCCGTTATTAAGTACACAAAATTCATTCTGCTTGCAGCTAATATTCTCATCTTCCTCACCCCTTTAATCCAAACAAGCCCTGTGGTCTAAAAATTAATACGATTGCCATTAACAGCATATTGACAGCTAAAGAAAGTGAAGGAACGTAATACGCCATAAATGATCCGGATAAGCCTACTAATATGGCAGCTAAAATTGAGCCCGGAAAGCTGCCCATCCCTCCAATAACAACAACAATGAAAGCTAAAATAGCAAACTCGAGGCCCATCTCTGCGTAGATGACACCCGAATAAGGACCAAGCATAACTCCTCCAAGAGCTGCCATTCCCGCACCAACCATAAAAACAAACATAAACACTCTCTTAATGTTAATGCCAAGCGATTGCACCATTTCTTTATCCATGACACCAGCCCTTACGATCAATCCAATTTTTGTGTTTTTCAAAATATATTGAACAATTCCGAACACGAGCAAGCCAATGGCGATAATAAATACTCGATATTTAATAATGATGACGTTTCCAATCTCCCAGCTTCCAGCCAAATATGGGGGTGGTGCAGCAGATAATTGATTAGGTCCCCACACAACCTTTAATAACTCGGACAAGACTAGCATGAGGCCAAGAGTAATTAAAATTTGCTGAATATGATTTCCGTAGACCGGTTTGATAATCCATCTTTCAGTAAGCAATCCGAGAATAAGTCCTGTAACAATAGCACCTGCAATCGCAATGAAGAAACTGCCTGTTGTCGCATATAGCCAAGTCCCGCTATAGGCTCCCCATGCAAAAAGCCCGCCATGAGCAAAGTTTAATACATCCATGAGACCAAAAATTAACGTTAAACCAGCGGCAAGCAGAAATATAAGCATTCCAGTCGCTAATCCGTTTAATGTCAGAGTGATTAAAACATCCACATCTTTTCCTCCTTTCTTTATGCAATTCCTAAATACTTTCTCCGCATGTCTGCATCTTCTTTTAACTGGGCCATATGTCCTTCGCTCACTGTCCGGCCATCGTCAATAATGTAGAATTGATCGCCAATTGTACTGGCCATTATAAAATTTTGTTCAACGAGGACAATGGTTGTCTGCTCCTTCATTTGCAGAATGGTTTCCATCACCTTTTCCACTACAATTGGTGCCAGACCCTTGCTTGGCTCGTCTATTAAAAGAAAATCATTATCATTAATATAGGCTCTCGCAATAGACAGCATTTGTTTTTGCCCACCACTTAAAAGCCCTCCCTGCTTCTTCCAAAATGTCTTTAAATCAGGGAATAAGCCTAATATCCATTCAAGCCTTGCCTTCGTTTCATCATCTTCATTTTTCATTGCTACCTTCATATTTTCCTCAACCGTCAAGCCAGCAAAAATCCCTTGATCCTCAGGGACGTACCCAATCCCTTTCTGTGCCACACTGTATGTTGGCAAGCCTTCGATTCCTTCCCCTTTGTAAAAAATCGTCCCTTTTGACGGAGGATTCAGTCCCATAATGGTTCTTAGGGTTGTCGTTTTTCCTGCACCATTTCTCCCAAGCAGTACTGTTACTTCTCCTTTTCGCGCTTCAAATGAAACTCCCTGCAAAATATGATATTGTCCAATATGCGTCTCAATGTCATTAAGCTTTAATTGAACTGTCATCGTACAGACCCCCTAAATACGCGGACTGAACAGTCTCGTTTTTCATGATTTCCTCTGGAGTTCCGTCTGCTAGTAATCTCCCATTGAATAGAACCATGACAGTGTCAGATAAATCCAGAATCATATCCATTTTGTGTTCAATTAAGATGATTGTTCGATCCTTCCCTTGCTTTATTTTTTTCATAACCTCCAAGATAGCAGGCACCTCTTCAACGGACATTCCAGCTGTCGGCTCGTCAAGGAGAAGAACCTCTGTATTCAAGGCTAATAGCATGGCAATTTCCAGCTTTCTTTTTTCCCCATGGGCTAAGTTTTTAGCTAAAATCTCTTTTTTATTTTGGAGAAGAACGAGCTCTAGCCATTCTTCTGCCTTTTCCTCAAAAACTTTATATTTCCGATAATGAGCAAGCATTTGAAGGCGTGTTCCCGCTTGGGACTGTACTGCCAGCCTGACATTCTCCAGAACAGTTAAATTAGGAAAAACATTTGTAATTTGAAAGGACCTTCCAATTCCTAGACGTGTTCTTTCTGTCGTTGACATTTTAGTAATCTCTTTTTCTCTGAAAAAAATCTGCCCCTCCGTTGGCATTAGCTGTCCGCTTAATAGATTAAAGAAAGTTGTTTTACCAGCTCCATTGGGGCCAATAATAGACTTAAAGTGGTTTTCAGGAACTGCTATACTTACACGGTCCACAGCTGTATGGCCGCCAAATGTAATGGATAAATCCTTTGTCTCTATAATTGGTTTCACTCTCATTCACCACCTGGCTTTTTAATTAGTTATAGAAACAATGAACCTCGGTATAACACCGAAGTTCATTGTTTCTGTGGGAAATCTCCCGTCATTCTTAGTTTCTGATTGGCGGTTCAGTTTCTTCAGGGCTTAGTTCGCGAATTAACACTGGAACGGGATAAGAGACTCCATCCTTCTTCTCCAGCCTAATAGCATATAGCGTTTGTAGTGCTTGATGATCTTCTGGACGGAAAGTCATCTTTCCTTTCGGCGTTTCAAAGCTCATTCCTTCCATTGCTGCAATTAATGTATCGGCATCTGCTTTTCCTTCTGTTTTCTTCAATGCCTCGACAATGGCGATAGCTGCGGTCATTCCACCTGGAGTAAATAAGTCAGGAACTTCACCGTTAAAGCGTTTTTTATGTTCTTCTACTAGCCATTTGTTAATATCATTCGTTGGCAAATCATGATAGTATACGGTAAATCCTTCCATGCCAATCAGCGGCTCCATTGTAGATAAAGCAGGAATATCTGGCGCCCCTGTCGAAATCTTTATTCCTTTTTCCTGAACCTTCATATCAGCGATTTGATTCCATGGGGAGTTTGCACCTGCCCAGACAACAAATAAATAATCTGGTTTAGCATCAATGATTTTTTGAATATTTGACGTGAAATCTGTAGCAGCGGGATCGGCATACTCTTCATGAATAATCTCCGCTCCAAGCTTAATTGCTGCTTCCTTAAAAGCTTCTACCCCATCCCGTCCGAACGAATAATCTGGTGCGAGAGTTGCAATTTTAACACCATCTCCTGCAATCGCTGCTGCCCCTGCCACTGCATCTTGGGAGGAGTTACGAGCTGTCCGGAAAATATATTTATTAAATTCAGATCCAGTAATCGTGTCTGCCACCGCTGGTTCAACAACCATTATCTTTTCATATTCTTCCGCAAGCGGGAGGACAGCAAGTGTATCTCCTGAGCTCGAAGATCCTACTAAGAAATCCACTCCATTTTCTTCAAGAAGCTTCGTTGCCTTTTGAACGGCAACTTCAGGTTTTGTTTCCGTATCTTCTATGAATACTTCAATCTTTCTTCCTGCTACCTCTCTCGTGCCATTCGTTGCGTAATCAAGACCTAGTTCGAATCCTTGTAAAGTTTGCTTTCCATAGGATTCAAGGCCTCCTGTCTGTGAGGCGAGCACACCGATCTTGATTGGCTCACTGTTTTTCGTTTCTTCAGGCTCGCTTGTGTTATTATTATTTGTGTTTGTGTTCGTTTTTTCGTTTCCAGTGTTTCCAGTCTTCTCTGTTCCGCTGCAGGCGCTAGTGAATAGCATCACTAGGATCAGCATGCAAATAAAACCCATTTTACGCGACATTGCTGTCATCTTCCTTCCCCCTTCTACTTTTCAAAATAAAAACCTAGCATTGAAACCATCATAAACTCAGGTGGTTACAAATGAGTTACAGAAATAGAAAAGCAGAGAGTTCCTTGTTTAGAATCCAATGCACAGGTTTATGGAAGTGAGGAGTATAAACCCTAACATAAAAGTTTTCAATGTAAGGGTTTTGGAGAAATCTAGACTTAAGCCCTAACATTGATTTGTCCAATGTAAGTGTTTCGGAGAGACCGGTGACGAAAACCTAGTATAGAATTGTCTATTGAATGTATTCAGGACTAGCATATGCTCTAGGCGCTAGAGCTAGACATCTGAAAAACGGAAGCGATTGGGTACAGAAAAAGGCAGCCTTTATGGCTGCCTAACTGAGTTTAGTGTGTTACCTGATTCTAGAATCATTTCATACATATGACGTGTTGGATCCAGCGGGGGAACGCCAAGCTCCTCCTCCAATATTTCACAGCATTTTTGGTACCATTTAAGTGCGAAGGGGCGGTTGTTTTTCCTGTAATAGCAATACATCGTCAGTCGATAGGCTTCCTCCCATGTGCGGTCCTTCTCTAGTATTTTACTGCACCAATGTATAGCTTTGTCATACTCCTCACTTCTCACATAAAGCTGAGCTAGCTTTTCCGCTGCCCTAATAAAAAAGACGGATAATCTTTCTTTCTCATTCAGGCACCAATCATCAAATCTGCGCTCTGGCAAATAGTCTCCTCTGTACATCTTAAGTCCCTTTTCTAAATAATTCATAGCCATTTCTGTTTTCTTTTCTTCCAAACCAGCTGTCACCCAATGTTCAAAAACCAGGCTATCGACTTCAAGAACGGCATGAGGATTTAACCCGTATGCTGCTCCTTCCCTCATGATAAAAAAGGGTGTTCTTCTTGCTTTCCGGTTCGGTTCAAGGACGTTATTAAGAGCATTTAATGCCACTTTGAAATCTCGTGCCGCGCTTTTTTCATCCTGATCCGTCCATAGAAGCTGATAAATTTGCTCCTTTGGAATCAATTTATGAGGATGGGTAATAAATAATTGCAGTAATTCTTTAGCCTTTCCCCTCTGCCAATCCTTCTCTTCCACCTCTTTTTCACCTAGCCATATTTGAAACCTTCCAAGAGTACTGACTTTAAGTGTATAGCCAGGGTGAAAGTCAACCTTTGATAAATTCATCTCCTGCAGCAGCCTTGCTACCAATTGCGGCATGACTTTTTGTCTCTGTGCCTCAATAAGAATAGGAGCAAACATTTGCAAATCCCTTGGACCAAACATAGTCCTTTTATTAAAAATAAACTCATATTCTCCTGTTTGCACTTCTTTTAATAAAATGGGCAGCAGTTCCAAAAGGGATGGAAGTTCATTTTGGCTAAAGGAGATATACGTTTGCCAGTAAAGGCAGAGCATGCTTCCATATTGATCTCCGCACTCGTTAAAATGGCTGGATGCCTTTTGAATATATTTAGATCCATAAGAATAATGCTTGCTGTAAACAGCAGATATACCCATCGCAAGCTGAATAAGAGCCGATAACCAAATATCCTTTACATTTTCCGTTTCGACAAGGGCGGCATCACCTGCTGCTATTGCTCTTTCGAATTCCCCTTTGCTCCCATATAGTAAGCAAAGCCCCATAAGAGGCTCTGCCTTGCCTCTCTCGATTCGCAGCCGGGTCATTATTTCAAGTGCTGTTTCATAGCACTTCTCTGCTAAGCTTAGGTCATAATCATTAACAATTTGAATGGCATGACCCATTCTCATCCAGCCACACGCCTCCACGTAAGGGGCTTTTATGCTTATTCCATGCTGAATCCCTTCCTGTGCAAGTGACTTCGCTTGATTTCCGTTTCCGGTAAGTCCCTCAATTAGAGAAAGAAGAATATCTGTTTCCCGATGAGATTGCGGCAAGGGCGTTTTTTCTGAGCCTTCTCTCTTTTTATCATTCAATAATATATTCCTAGCTTTACTGAATCTTCCAGTTCGCAAATATAATCTCGCCTCAAGGCTGTTATTAAAATGAGGTCCCTTCAGATTGCCGGCTCTTTTGATCCATTTTTCTGCTTTCATATACTGACCGGAGTTTAACAAGTTTTCTGCAAGAAGGTGATAGAGTTTGGCCGTTTCATCCTTGGACTGAATATCATATTTTTCTCTTATTTCAATTGCCTGAAAAAGAATTCTTTCGGCTTTATGCGGCTGAATCGTGTCTAGATAGATTTTTGCCTGTCCTTCAAGTGCTCGGCTTTTTTCGAGCAAATTATTTTTTTCTTCAGCTATTTGCGCAGCTTTGATATAACATGCCTCTGCCTCGTTGTATTTGGAACAATACCGCAAAACCTCCCCTTGCAAAAACCAAAGGGGATAAAATTTGTCTTTTTCCGTATCTGAAATAAACATGAGCCGGTCATAGAGATTTTCAAGCTTCCCGTTCTCTAGCATCCTAAAGCCAACTTCATTTAAGACGGAAGCAACGGCATCGCTATACTGGATTTTCTCATAATGCAGCAAGGCCTCCTCCCACTGTTTTTTTCGTTCAAAAAAACGGGCGGTTCGCTCATGCATAGACCGAAAAGTTTCTGGATCCTTTACCTTTAATTGATTCTCTAAAAACTCTTTAAATAATGCGTGATATTTAAATTGCTTTTCTCCGATACGATAAATAAACAAATTCCTTTCAATAATTTGATTAAGGATTGAGGATGAACCCGTTATGCCTAATACAGAGTCACAAATCTCTTCACTTAGTTCATCGAAAATACACGTCTGTTCTAAGAATTGCTGGATAATTGGCGGCTGTTTCGCAAAAACCTCCAAAGCCAAATATTGAAATAAATCTTGGAGAGATTGTGATGATTTTGAATGTAAGTTCGAAAAATCACCGTTTTCCGGAATTTGCTGTGCAATCATCCCAATGGCAATGACCCATCCCTCAGTTAACGCATAAATTTGTGCTAATTCCTCTTCGTTAACATTTATATCATAATAGTCATTTAGCAGAAGCTCTGCCTCATCCATTGTCATGATGAGATCGTCTTTCGTGATTTCCATTAACTGATTACATACCTTCATTTTCGTCAGCTGTTTCCACATGGGACGGCTTCTGCTGGAAATAATAAAATGAATATTCGAAGGAATGTGATCAAGCAATTTTTCCATCCACCGATTGATTGTATATGATTGTTCAATTTGATGAAAATCATCTAAAATGATAAATAGTTCTTTTTCGATAGATAGCAGTTCGTTAATAAATAGGGAACTAAGCGTATTGATTTCTTCATCTCTAATATACCTGTCCATATCCTTCATCATGAAAGCGAGGTTCTTGCCGAACTCTGGAAAAGAAAATTGAATCGAGGAAATTAAATAGGACAGAAAAGGAAGAATATCATCATCAGCAGCGGAAATTGAATACCAGCTGCAGTCTTTTTTCTCATCGTTAACAAAAAGTGCCAGTGCCGTACTTTTCCCGTAGCCTGCTCCCGAATGAATAATGGTCAAAGGATAACGCGAAATTGATTTCATTTTTTTCGTTAAGGCTGCTCTTCTAATGGATTCTATTTTAACATCTGGAACGAGAAGCTTCGTTCTGATAATAGGCATAGATTTGAACAAATTACTTCCCTCGCTTCCAAAAGTCTTAATTTTCCGATTACTTTTTTCTAAAAAAATATTATTTATTTTAACTTCGCTATAGAGCAGACATTTTCCTTCAAAAAAAGGACTCGAGTTTTCGAGTCCAGCGCAGAAAATATTAGCTAGCAGTTTAAAAAGAAATATCCATTTCATCAATCGGCCAATATCTAAGGTTTACTTTTCCGACTACTTGATCAACAGATATTAATCCATAATGACGGCTATCCCAGCTTTTTGCACGGTTATCTCCTAGAACAAAAATCTTTCCTTCTGGGACCGTCTCAGTACCAGTAACTTCCATTAAAGTGAAATCTCCAGTCAGCATACTTCCAATTGCCTCTTTTCGAAACTTTTCGAGGTATGGTTCATATACTTTTTCTCCATTAATATAGAGCTCATCATTATGGTATTCAATCTTATCTCCCGGCAAACCAATAACCCTTTTCACAAAATCTTCTTCCTTGCTATGGTGAAAGACAATGACATCAAACCGGTGCAACTCACCAATCTGAGTTCCAATCTTGTTGACAATTAATTTATTGCCATTTTCAAGGGTCGGCATCATGGATTCACCTTCAACTATATAATTAGAAAAGAAAAAGGTTCGTATAAAAGCAAAAATAATAATTCCGATAGCAAATGCCTTTATCCACTCAATTCCTTCCTTTTTTATTCCCTCATTCATCTTTTCTCCTCCCTTCCAGCCTTTACTCTTGGTAATCCCTTTCCCTTTCCATCTTTAAATTCATTTTTATTTCAATTCTTTTTCCAACATACCAAAGGATAAAGATAATAACTCCTACAATCGCAGACCGAATCGGCTGTGTGACCAGTGATTTAATATCAGATCCAATAAAGCTGATCGTAAATATCATGACAAGCTTTCCTGTTAAGACCGCAAGCATATATTGAGCGATGCTAATTTTTGATAGACCTGCAACAATATTTACTACCGCTGAAGGCGTGAAAGGGAAGCATAAAAGAATAAATAATGGACCAAATCCATGTCTTTCCACCCAGGCCATAAGCTTTTGGACTTGCGAATGCCTTTTAAGCATCCTCAGCACCCGGCGCTGTCCATACTTCCGCACTAATATGAAAACTAACAACGCTCCTATTGTTGCCCCAATCCATGAAAATAGGAAGCCTAGCCATAAACCAAAAGCATTTGCATTCGCCATTACAAATAAAAATAACGGAAGAAATGGCAAGAAGGCTTCGAGCATGGGCAACAAAATACCTGGAAGCGGGCCAAAGGAACGATATTTATCTATTAATTCCATTATATGTTCAAGTGTAAACCAGTCTTTAAGCCATTCTAACTCCATTTAATGTCTCCTTGTTACTTTCGAGCTGTTGTTGTGTGTAATCGTATATATTTTTACCTCTTTCTATTTAATTGTACACCCATTTTTGGGAAAAAGAATGTTATTTTGCCAAAAATTCGTGAATTGCCTGCTTATTTCTTTCAAGATCTATTGCTAGAACAGATCCAGAACCGCTAACTCTTTGATTGCTGTAAGAACCATCTACAGGAATTCGTAAAGTCCCAATATCCTGAATGTCTTTTGAAATAAAATCCTTGCCTATATAAAGAATATCAGTTGTATCCATGTTTGTATTCACAAACGGTGTCATCACACCGACTAATTTTGGCAGCTTCGCAATTGTTTGAATGCTCTTTAATTGTGACCCGACTTCCTTAATTACCTTTTGCTGTCTTTCAACCCTGCCGAAGTCACCAACCGCATCATGGCGGAATCGGACATAGCCAAGTAAATGCTTGCCATCAAGCCGTTGTAATCCTGGTTGTAAATTTACTCCGATATAGGCTGACATTGCTTTCTCTACCTCAATTTCTACACCTTGTGGAAATGCTTCATCAATTAGATGAACGAAACCATTAAAGTCAACAATAGAGTAATATTTAATGTCTATATCAAAGTTTTCCTTAATCGTTTTTCTTAATAATTCCGGACCTCCAAAAGCCAAAGCAGCATTAATCTTGTGTTTTCCATACCCTGGAATATTTACATAACTATCTCTCATAATAGAAATGACTTTATATGTGCCTTTATCCGGATGGTATTGAGCAATCATAATGGTGTCTGCTCTAGATTTTTCATTTCCGCGTGCATCACTGCCAAGAAGAAGAATATTTGTGCCGCCATACTGATCCTTGTCTCCGTGAAATTCAAACTCCTTCGTTTCTATGTTTGCCTTCTTTAAGGATTGTGAAACCCCTTGTTTATATTGAAAATAGGAATAGCCAATAAGTCCGAAACATATTAGAAAAAGAATGAGGACAATTGATTTCCACTTCTTCTTTTTTTGTTTTTTCTGTTGGTATCGATCTGATCTCATTTTACTAGTCCTTCCTTTTAATTTAGGTTATTTACTTTCAAACATATAAGACTGCTTTCATAGTTAAAAAGTTTCTTATTTTAGGCTGGTATTTATTGTATTTCGTTATTCTTAAAAAATAAAAACCACAAACCTGCTTTAGGCTTGCGGCTTTGAATCTAGTATCCTATAAATAGTCTTTAAACCATCCGATAATATAGTTTAAACGGCTAATTCTTAAGTTCGGCTTGCCGCTTCTTGAAAGCTCATGATTAGCTTCCGGAAAGCGAATAAACTTTGTTGGTTTTTTACGATCCTTTAATGCAATAAATAATTGTTCAGCCTGTTCGATTGGGCATCTGAAATCCTTCTCGCTATGAAGAATTAGCAGCGGTGTTTCAATATTGTCGACATAGGCAAGCGGAGAATGCTTCCACAATGTTGTCACATCATGAAGACCGCTTTTGATTTGCCAATCAGTGAAATAATAGCCAATATCACTGACTCCGTAAAAGCTAATCCAGTTTGAAATTGAACGCTGGGTTACTGCTGCTTTAAAACGGTTTGTGTGCCCGACAATCCAGTTGGTCATAAATCCTCCGTAACTTCCGCCTGTGACCCCTAAACGATCACTGTCAATAAAATCAAAGGAAACTAACACATGATCGACCGCATCCATAATATCCTCATAATCTTTTCCGCCATAATCCCCTCTTACAGCGTCAACGAAAGTCTGTCCATAGCCATGGCTTCCGCGAGGATTGATAAATAAGACGGCAAATCCTTGTGCCGCAAGACTTTGAAATTCATGAAAATATGTATTGGCATACATCGCATGAGGTCCACCATGAATTTCGAGAATAAGCGGGTATTTCTCTCCTTCCTTAAAGTTCACCGGCTTCATCATCCAGCCATGTAAATTCCAGTTATCCGAAGATTGAAACTCGAATGGCTCTGCTTCTGCAAGGTCAATGCCATTAAGGAATTCTTCATTCACATTTGTCAGCTGCTCCAACTCACCTGTTGACACATTAAGGAAATGCAGATCTCCTGGCTTTGCTGGTCTACTAATAGCAACAACCGCCCGATCAATTTTCCCGCCGGTTGTAAGTCCGTATACATGCTGGCGATCCAAAAGAGCCGGATAAAGTTCTCCATCTATAGTTCCATAGTAAACAACTGTATTGCCATGGTCTGTTGCTAGGAAATAGAAGCTGTGATTATCCTCACCCCACAAAATTCCCGGGGTGACAGCACCCTGTTGGAAATCACCAATTGCATAATCGCCAACTAATAAGTCTGAATCAGCAGTCAGGCAATGAAGCTTCTCCATTTCTGTTTCGTAAATCCAAATCTTTGATAGCGTGGCATTTTTGAATTCTTTTTCGTGTCCAAACATACCAAGATACTTTCCGTTAGGTGACCATGTAACATGGCCGAAGCTTCCGGTTCCACTTGTGATTTTCTGGAGCTTCTTTGTTTCAATATCAATAAAAAAAACATCATTTATAAAGGATGTGTCCTTTTCCTCACTTAAATCTGCTGTGATAGCTAGTTTTTTTCCACAAGGAGACCAGCTATGAAGCTGAAAATCATTTTCTTCAGATGTAAGCAGCTCGATCTTTCCATTTTCCACTTCAACAAAAGCGATATGAGTATATTTTCCGTCCCAAAATCCTGAGGCATCTGATTTGTATTTCATTTTTTCAACTTCAAGCGGAACAGGGGGTTGGTCTTCCTTCTTTTCTTTCTTTTCAGCTGAAGTGACCGATTCATCTTTTTTGAGCGCTGCATTAAAGGCAATTCTAGTGCCATCAGGAGACCATACCGGATTCGATGCTCCATTTGGACATTTCGTTAGCTGGCGTGCCTCCCCTCCTTTAGCATCCATGACATAAATTTGTCCTTTTCCGCTCCGGTCCGAAACAAAAGCAATTTTCGTTCCATCCGGAGACCAGCGTGGGGAGGAATTTCTGTTTTCCCCAAATGTCCATTGAACAGGCTTATTCTTTTCTTTCGTGTTTATGTAAAACAAATTGGAGCAATATTTATTTTCCTTCTCAAGCATTTGTGTTTCTACAAATAAACAATCCTCCCCATTTGCTGCAAGCTGAGGATCTGATACAGATTTGAGCTTATACAGATCCTCTGGGGTAATCGTTCTTTTTTCCTTCATTCCTTTTCCCTCCTATTAGTTTAGGGTAAAGCACCGTATGCACTGGGCTCTGGAGCTAGCCATTTATATAGCTCCTTTTTATTTCGACACTAGAAATATTTTCCCTTCTTTTTTTATTTTGAAGATAAGATCGTTTTTTAAAATTTTTGGGAAATGCTGAGTATAGATATTCGACAAAGTAAGGCACTTGCAAATTATGATATTTAAATATAAAATAATTACAGAACACACGTTCCCATTCGTATAAATTTTATTTTTTGTATAACTAAGGGAGGCATGCATAATGACAAGAATTCCTGAGGAGGATCGAAATATTATTGAGCAGGCTATTTATTTGCCGATGGTACTAACGGTTTTAAATCGGGATCTTAACGTTATTAATAAGAGCCCTTTTAAGCTTAAACAGCCATATCTAAATTTAATTGAGGAGACCATGAAAGTTATTCAAAAGGAATTGAAAGATGTAAAACAATATATGTATAAAAATAAACTGAAGGTTGAACAGCTGAAGCGGGATGAGGCGTTTACGATGTTCATTTTTCTATATAAGGGCTATGAAGAACAGCATAATTATTTTAATCCCCGTATTCGCAATAGAGTTCAGGAGTTATTAGAATTTTATTTATATCGGCGTCACCTTCACGAATTACAGAGTGAAAAAAAAGTGGGGTACTCATAGGGAATATCCCCTAAGATCACCCTCACTAATTATTTGTATTCCTTTTCTCCTGCACTATACTTGCCAGTATGCTCGGAAGCATTTAGATTTCTTCTTCCGCTAATGAAATACCAGTCCTTTCGCTCTAAATTTTCGATCCTTCTGCTAAGCGTAGTTTTCAACAAAGCCGTTCGTAGTATTTGATTATTAATGGAGTTGTAGGAAACCGGTAAAGTCAAAGTTCTTTTATTGTTAAATAAAATTTTTGTATTGGCTGCGTCTTCACGGCGATGTAAAAGGACATGCTCTTGAGATATCCATATGCATTGAGAGTTAGTCGGAGATGTCGTTGGAAAAAAATAAATGGAGTTTGTGGAGTCTACTGTGATGGGTGCTTTGTGGGTAATTCCTGTAAGTTGTTTAGTCGCCTCTTTCCTGCCCTCATAACTGCTCCCGAAGGAAATACACCCTTTCTTTATTATATCAATAGGTTTAAATGGTGAAACATATTCATCCTCCAGCTCCCAAATTTGCGAGTAAACTTTGCTGCCATATGTTAAAGGCATAATAATCATTGTGTCGGGATTAATTTCATATTCTTCAATCAAAGGGGGAGTTATTATTTTTACCATTACCTCATCTCCTCAAAAGTTATATTCCATCAACCATACCAGATTATTACCAAATAAACTCACTTTCTTCAAAAAGTTCTTAAATTGTTCATAATTTTCATATTCATAAATATTTTTAGAAAATTTCTATAAATTAAGTGAATAAAAAGGAGGAACCCCATATAATAGTAAAAAGCGTTGAGGTGATTTTCGTGAATGAAAAATCATACACAGAGCTGATGAAAAAAAACGCCATGAAAAGGAAAAAGTTGAAGGAATCCTATGTTTTAGATCTTTATATTGACATGTTGCTATCAGAAGTGCTGCTGACAAAGGAAAAAAAGCATCTCATGGAAGAAATTGACCATTCCCTTGATGAAGGCAATAAACCGGCATTTATTCATTTATCAAAGAAGTATATTGAGCTGACAAAGCGATTTGGCACATAATTCTAGAATCTCCCGAAATTACGGGAGATTTATTTAATTTGTAAAAAAGTGATCTGGAATCAGATATTTAATCTAAAATGGTTCCGTAAAAAATTCATGGTGAGGGTTTTTGATGTGGATACTTCTAGACACGTTTCATGGACGCTTCATGGTGAGGGTTTTTCATACGGATGCTCCGGAACGCGTACCATGAACGCTTTATAGTGAGCGTTTCTCATACGGCGCTCCGAAACGCGAGTCATGAACCCTTCATAGTGAGCGTTTTTCATACGGGCGCTCCAAAACGCGAGTCATGAACCCTTCATGGCGAGGATTTTTCATAAAGGTCCAACAAAACGAGTGCCATAAACCTTTCATAGTGAGCGTTTCTCATACGGGCGCTCC